>JBGUVZ010000546.1:0-3483 GCA_045220685.1 Oscillospiraceae bacterium
CATCGCAGTATCACTCTTCGTTTCAACACTTACTGAAAACCAGATCATTTCTGCTATTCTTGGTTTCCTTGCACTTCTCGTTCTTTACCTTATAGATTCCATAGCAAATGCAGTAAACGTTGAATTCATTTCAAAAATACTCAAGACTCTTTCATTCTATGCAAGATACAACGAATTCGTAACAGGACTCTTCAACCTTTCAAGTGTACTTTTCTTTGTAAGCGTTGCTGTTATATTCAATTTCCTTTCAGTAAGAGTTTTTGAAAAGCGTCGCTGGAGCTAAGGAGGTACTAAAATGAGTAAAGAAGAAAAAGAAATAAAGAATAATGAAACTTCTTCGGGCCCTGAAATAACTTCAGAACAGGCGAAGAAGGAAAAACCGAAAAAAGAGAAAAAGCCTTTCAACACAAGAAAGCTTAAATACGGTTCTATCTCAGTGGCTATAACTGCTGTTTTCATTGCTGCAGTTGTTCTCCTCAACGTTTTTGCCACACAGCTTACAGACCGTTACGGACTCAAGATAGACACCACAAAGGAACAGATCTTTGAGATCTCTGATCAGTCTATCGAATATCTTAAAGGACTTAATGAAGAGATCAATATCGATGTAATGACAGACGAAGCTGAACTCGATTCAGGCAGCAAGTACTACAAGCTTGTCAAGGAAGTAACTGAGAAGTATGCTCAGAACAGCGACAAGATCAAGGTTCATTACTACGATATTGAAAAGCACCCTGAAATAGTTACAAAGTATTCAACATATACTACTGAAAACATTTCAAGAGCAAGCGTAGTTGTATTCTGCAACGGAAGGATCAAGGTTCTCCAGATGTCAGACTTCTACGAAGTAGAAACAAACTACCAGACATACGAACAGACTATCAAGGCAATTACTGCAGAGGAAAAGCTTACTTCAGCAATTATGTTCGTTGCAGATCCTAACCCGCCTAAAATAGCTATTCTTTCATGCCAGCAGTCAGATGCTGTTACAGCTTCTGTTTCACAGCTCCCGACTATTCTCGAAAACAACGGCTATACAGTTGAAACTGTTGATCCGCTTACACAGGATGTAACTGATGAATATTCAGCAGTCGTTCTTGCAGCACCTTATTCAGACCTTACTGAAACAGTTATCGAAAAGCTCAACACTTACCTTGAAAACGGCGGCAAGTACGGCAAGAACCTTATCTACTTTGCAAACTTTGACCAGCGTGATACTCCTAACCTTGACAAGTTCCTTGAAGAATGGGGCATCCAGGTAGGTAAGGGTTATGTAAGCAACGTAAACACATCTGAACTTCTCAGAATCGGTATTGCCGGTCTCCAGAACTACTACGTAGTACCTCAGGCAACACTTACTTCAGGAAATGAAACACTTGTTAAGTCAACAGATCTTCCTATAGCAATGCCTATGGCAAGACCGCTTACACTTACATTCAGTGAAGGCGACGGCAGAGAAACTGAAGTTATCCTCAAGACATCTGCTACTTCATTTGTAGCTGACGAAAACACTACAAACGAAAACATGAATGATCTCCCGCAGGCAGAACAGAACGTTCTTGTACGCGGCAGCAAGCACAGATATGAAGGTGAGGAAAAGATCTCAAGCAGCATCTATGCTTTTGGTTCTGCATTCTTCATCGACTACTACATCACAAATACAAACGCTCTCAACAACCAGGAACTTGCTATTAATCTTGTAAACAAGTGCTCAGGCAAGGATGCAGGCGTTACAATAATGTCCAAGAGCCTTGCAGTTGAACCTCTTAACATCAGCGAACAGGGCATGCATGCAGTATCACTTCTTGTTGAAGTTGTTATTCCGCTTGCAATAGCTTTTGCAGGTCTTGTTGTTTACTTAAGGAGACGTAACAGATGAGCAGCAGTGTAAAATATCTTATCGCCGGTGTCGCAGCAGTAGCCCTGCTGACCGGCGGTATAATTGCAATGAATCTCACTGATCCTGCAAAGAAAACGGCTGAAGATTCTGAAATTTCCGATTCTCTTGACGAAACGTCAGAACCGATCTACACAGGATCAAGTGATGACATTGTTTCGATTGAAGTAAATAATGATGCCGGCGGATATACCTTTGTAAGAAAGACAAAGGCTACCGGAGAGGCACAGGCAGTTTTCACAGTTGACGGTCTTGACGGCGTGGTTCTTGACTCAAATCTTGTTGACGGTTTTGCAGTTCAGGCTAAGGAACTTGTTCCTAACAAGCTCATTGATGAAAAACCGGATGACCTTTCAACTTACGGACTCGACAAGCCGAAGGCTGAAGTAACTATTACCTATGACGGTGACAGTGCAGGCAAGGTAGAATTCTTAGTCGGAAATGATTCACCAGGCGGTGACATCTACGTTAAGACCAGGGATGCTGATACAGTTTATACTGTTTCATCAAGCTTTGTAAAGTCCTATACATACGAAAAGGAATACTTCGTATCAAAGTCAGTGCTTGAAAAACCGGCTGATGAAGATATGCCGATCGTAAAGAAGATCACCATCGAAAGACCTGATCTTGAAAAGCCGATCGTTCTTGAATACACAGGTGAAAACGAATCCGGCGGCACAAGTGCGACACACGTTATGACTTCACCGGTTAAAGCATATCTTGATGTAAGCAAATCAACTGACTACACACACGGACTTTTCGGCCTTACTGCTGAAAGCGTACTCAGCCTCTCACCTTCAAAGGAAGAGCTTACTGTAGCAGGTATCGAAACTCCGTCATGCACAGTAACCATGGAAACTGACGACGGAAAGACCTATGTTCTTAAGACCGGTATGGAATACAGCGGAGCAGAGGGTTCTGAAGCAGGCTATACAGGTTATTACGAAGGAACAGACGTACTCTGGAAGTTCAGCGAGAGCTCAGTTCCGTGGGTAAAAATGCAGCCGGGCGACATTACTTCATCACTTGTTTTCGGTTCATACATCTATGACTTAAAGAGCATGGAAGTAACAGCCGGAGGCAAAACTGAAAAGTTTGAGTTCACAGGTAATGACGCAGACACATATAAGGTAATGCTTAACGGCAAGGACTTTGACCTTGAGCGTTACAAGTCCTTCTATCAGGCAGTCATCAAGGCTCCTGCCGAGGAGATCTGCACTTCAGATGAAGGAATCGGCGAACTCAAGGCTTCATTCAAACTTACCTACAACAACGGAAATCCTGATGAAACTATCGAATTCTACGCTGCTGAAGGAAACAGAGTGATCATAAAGAAAGACGGTGTAACATGCTTTAAGAGCCTTGCATCGTTCGTGGAAAGATCACTTCTTCCTAACATCGCTGCAGTTGAAGGCGACGCAGATTTCATCACGATCTGGTAAAAAGAAAGTACCATTATCCTGACGGCGAAAACTTCCGTTAATTTATAACAAACAAAAAATCGTAAATTGTCAAAGTAAATGCAATGCCTTCAAAGTAAACGCAATATAATTGCATTTACTTTGACAGTAACACAGTTTTGCTTA
>JBGUVZ010000547.1:0-2888 GCA_045220685.1 Oscillospiraceae bacterium
AGTACTGTCTGCTACGAATTGTTCGTTGACCTTGTGGATGAGGCCGGCGGTATCGCTATCATCGCCAGCATGCTTGCTTTCAAGGGCATCAACATCAAGAATATCGGAATCATCAACAACCGTGAGTTTGAGGAAGGCGTACTTCGTATCGAGTTCTACACTCACGAAGCACTTGACCTTGCTGTGGTTGTACTTAAAGAGAAAAATTACAAAGTTTACTGCAGATAAATCTTTTATATTATTCAAAACCGTCGGTTTAATTGACCGGCGGCTTTTTTTATTAAGGTATAAATTAAAATGAATACATTGTGATGTTTTTAGCGACATTTCCTTCTTGTGGCATTGATAAAGATGAATACGTTTACTTAAAAAGAGTGGGATTTAACTAAAGGAGAATCTTAAATTTATGATTTACTTGACAACTTAATTAATCTGTAGTAAAATAAAAACAGATTAATTTAGGAAATACTGATTAAATTAGTGCTTAAGCATTAATTATTAATTAAGTACGGGAAACCGGGGCGAAGCCGGAGTACCTACTTAATCAGTGCTTTCTTAAGTATGTGTTTCAGGAAAAGTTTATTTTTTGAAATGAGGTTGTATTTATGTCAAAGAATTTAGTAAGAATTTTATCAGCTATAAACGCAGCTGTAATGATGAGCACTGCTGCTGCAGTTTTTCCGGTATCTGTTTCAGCTGAAGATACTGGCGTTATTTTTGAATCAGAAGTTGAAAAGATAGACGGAGTTGAAAACTGGACATCGATCTATGAAAACCAGATTCCTGGTTATTCAGGAGACGGTTTTGCTTATCTCACAGCTAAAAACATAGAATTCGAGATTGAAGCTCCTGAAGAAGGACTCTATGAATTTGATGTAAGATATGCTCAGATTCTCAGTGAGGAGGGAAGAATGCAGACTATCACTATCAACGGCTCTGAATACAGTAAAGTATTAGCCTATACTGACAAGTGGACCGATACAGAATTCGGAAAATTCAGACTTAAAAAGGGAACAAACAAGATAGCACTTATCCCTAAATACGGTTATGCTGCATTCGATACTATCACAGTAAAGAAAGCTGTAATGCCTGATCTTAAAGCAACTGCTTCTGCTGTTCCATGCGATCCGAAGGCAACCAAGGAAGCAAAGGGCCTTATGAGCTATCTTTACAGTGTTTACGGTACAGGTATCCTTTCAGGCCAGCAGACCATTTACGGTGGCGGTCACAAGATGAATACTACTATCCGTTACAATGCTGAAAAGGATATCTGTGTTGACGAATCCGGCAAGGAATACAGCTTTGATCCTGCAGACAAGGCAGTTGCAGATGACGGCTCAAAATTCGTATGGAAGTGTACTGACGAATCCGGTCAGGTTTACAGCTATGATTCACAGAACCGTAACTACAACTACTGCGAATACGACAGAGAATTAAAGTACCTCAAGGAAACAGTAGGTGACATGCCTGCTATCCAGGGCTTTGACTTCGGTGCAAACTGCCCTTGCTACAAGTGGGATGACGGTATCGTTGAACGTATGATCGACTGGACAAACAACAAGAACGGTATCTGTACAGCATCATGGCATATCAACGTTCCTGTAACAATGGCTGACTATACTCTCGGCGAACCGCTCGACTTCTCAAAGACTACATATTCTGAAAAGTGCGACTTCAGCCCTTCAAAGGCTATGGAAAAGGGAACACCTGAAAACGACTACTGGACACTCTGTATCAAGAACCTTGCTGAACAGCTTTCTGCACTGCAGGATGCCGGAGTTCCTGTCCTTTTCCGTCCTCTCCACGAAGCTGACGGTAACTATTCAAACGGCGGCGTTTCATGGTTCTGGTGGGGCAAGGAAGGTCCGGAAGTTTACAACAAGCTCTGGAAATATCTCCAGACAGAACTTCAGGAAACATACGGAATCCACAACCTCATCTGGGAACAGAATCTCTACACATGGTCAGATGCATCTGCTGAATGGTATACAGGTGACGAATATGTTGACATTGTAGGATACGACAAGTACAATACTCAGTACAACCGTCATGACGGAAAAACAAGCGGCCCGAACCTTGATGCAGAATCAGGCATCTTCTGGAAGCTGTATGATACTGTTAAAGGTAAAAAGATGGTTTCAATGCCGGAAAACGATACTATTCCGTCACTCGATAATATAACAATTGAAAAGGCAGGCTGGCTCTATTTCTGTCCTTGGTACGATGAAGAAAGCACACCAAAGTTCCTTTCTGGTGAAGAATATCAGGATGCAGATGAAGTGAAGAAACTCTATGAGAGCGAATACTGCATCACACTTTCCGAACTTCCGAAGGACTGGAAGAGCTATGAGGCTTCATCAACACCCTCAGATCCGGGAAAAGATAACGACCCTTCAAAAGATACTGAACCTGTTAAGGACACTGATCCGGACAAGGATAAAGAACCTGTAACATCTCCAACTCCGGATAAGGATGTAAAGTCAGCTGGTATCGGCGATGTTTACACAGACGGCAAGATCGACGTAACAGACCTTACTGAACTTTCGCTTGCTCTCTTAGGCGACAGAAAGCTTACAGAAGATCAGCAGAAGCTTGCTGACATCGACGGCGACGGAGAACTTTCACTCGCCGACCTCGCAAGACTCCGCCAGTATCTTTCAAAGAAGATCGACAAGCTTTGATTATCTTTCATTGCTGTTGCTTATAGAATAGTTTGAAATCAAGCAGTTTATTCTTATCTCATTGTAAAGATAAGGATAAACTGCTTTTTTATTTAAAAGATCTATACTCCATTCGTAAATAATCGTAAATTGTCAAAGTAAATGCAATGCCTTCAAAGTAAACGCAATATAATTGCATTTACTTTGACAGTAACACAGTTTTGCTTA
>JBGUVZ010000548.1:0-4266 GCA_045220685.1 Oscillospiraceae bacterium
AGCCACCATTCTCAGCATATCCAAACAGGACTACGATCCCCAGGGGGCTTCCGTAAATATTCTTATAGCGGAAGGCGAAGTGCCTGCTTCAGAGATCGACAAATCATGCAACCGCGGTAAAATGGTCGCTCACGAAACAGTACACGCTCATCTTGACAAGAGTCATCTCACGGTGCATACTTTCCCGGAATCACACCCGGACAACGCTATCTCCACTTTCCGTGTTGATATAGACGTTTCCACCTGCGGTGAGATATCCCCGCTTAATGCACTTGACTACCTCATCGAAAGCTTTGATTCGGATATTATCACAATCGACTACCGTGTACGCGGATTCACGCGCGACGTTCACGGCAAAAAATACTTCATTGACCACGACATAACTTCAATACAGAACTACATCAACGAAGCAACGCTTCAGCGCTACGACGCCATTGATGTAAACGTGTATCAGTCAAACATATTCCACACCAAAATGCTCATCAAGGAACTTCAGCTGCAGAACTATCTGTTCAACACGGACGTCTACGAGCTGCCGCCGAAGCAACGTCTCGATATTTCAAACAGTCTAAGACGTGAAATGATCGAGATATTCAGCGGTGCAAACATCTACTGATACATATTTTCTGAAAGAACTACTGATCCGGATCTGCTTAACTGATACGCAGAACAAACAGCGCGTAAAGGCGTGACCGGATCAGTGTTTCCTATATTATGAAACGGAGGATTACCCGACAATGCATTATACCCAGAATGATGCTCCGTTATACGAAGCAATGAAAAATTTCAGACAGAACAGGGTCGTTCCATTCGATGTTCCGGGCCACAAAGGCGGCAGAGGGAACGAGGAACTCACAGAATTTCTCGGAGTGAACTGTCTCAAGGCCGACGTAAACTCAATGAAACCTCTCGACAATCTGTGTCACCCTGTTTCAGTCATCAAGGAAGCACAGGAACTCGCTGCACTGGCTTTCGGTGCGGCAGCTTCATTTTTTATTGTAAACGGCACTACCGGTTCAGTACAGGCTATGATAATGTCATCCACCAAGGAAGGCGACAAGATCATCATGCCGCGAAACGTTCACCGCAGTGCCATCAATGCACTGGTAGTAAACGGTGCAAAGCCTGTTTACGTTAATCCGGGCGTAAACAACAGACTCGGCATCCCGCTTGGAATGTCTGTTAAGGACGTTGAAAAAGCAATACTGGAAAATCCGGACGCAAAGGCAGTACTCATAAACAACCCGACTTACTACGGCGTATGCTCCGACCTCAAGTCAATAGTTGACCTTGCACACAAGCACGGAATGATGGCGCTTGTTGACGAAGCACACGGAACCCACCTCTACTTCGGAAAGGATATGCCGCTTAATGCGATGGCAGCCGGAGCAGATATGGCAGCTGTCAGCATGCACAAGTCAGGCGGCTCACTTACACAGAGCTCGATCCTGCTGCTTGGTCCTTCAGTAAATGAAGCCTATGTCCGTCAGGTTATCAACCTTACACAGACAACAAGTGCTTCCTACCTTCTCATGTCATCCCTTGACATCGCAAGAAAGAATCTCGCACTCAACGGTGCTTCAATATTTGAAAAAGCAACAAAATACGCACAGTATGCCCGCGACGAGATAAACAGCATCGGCGGCTACTACGCATTTGGTCCGGAGCTTATCGACGGCGACGCATTCTTCGACTTTGACAGGACTAAGCTCTCGGTAAACACCCTCGACACCGGTCTTGCCGGTATCGAAGTATATGACCTTCTCCGCGACCAGTACAATATCCAGATAGAATTCGGCGATCTCGGAAATATTCTCGCCTATATCTCGGCCGGCGACCGTGCCCTTGAAATAGAACGTCTTATCTCAGCACTCGCCGAGATCAAGCGAAGATACGGAAAGGACAAATCAGGTCTTTTCGACCACGAATACATCAATCCGATCGTAAGCCTTTCACCTAAGGATGCCTTCTTCAGCGAAAAGGAAAAAATGAATCTTGAAAAATGCGACGGAAAGATCTGCGGCGAATTTGTAATGTGCTATCCGCCGGGAATACCGATCCTTGCACCGGGTGAAAAGATCACCGGAGAAATAATAAGCTACATTCAATACGCCAAGGAAAAGGGCTGTTTCCTGACAGGTACTCAGGACATGGAAGTAGGCAGCCTGCAGATCGTAAAGGAGTGAGTAAAACATGGAACTCTGGTACACAGAAAACCACACTGACAATGTCAGATTTTCAATCAAGGTGGACAAACACCTGGCAGCAGAAAAGAGCGATTTCCAGCGCATAGATGTTTTCCAGTCAAAGGAATTCGGACGCATCCTCACCCTTGACGGCTACCTTATGGTAACTGAAAAGGATGAATATATCTACCACGAAATGATAACACACGTTCCGATGGCTACAAATCCGGACATCAAAAATGTTCTTGTTGTAGGCGGCGGCGACGGTGGCACGGTACGTGAACTCTGCCGTTACAAAACCATCGAACACATCGATCTTGTCGAGATAGACGAAATGGTAGTTGACGTATGCAGAGAGTATCTCCCGTCAATATCATGCTCCCTCGATGACGAGCGTGTACACATACACTACGAGGACGGTGTACGCTTCGTAAGAACAGCTCCGGACGGTAAGTACGACCTTATAATCGTTGACTCAACCGATCCTTTCGGTGTCGGAGAAGGACTCTTCACTACTGAATTCTACGGCAACTGCTGCAGAGCACTTACCGAAGATGGCATCCTCGTAAATCAGCACGAAAGCACATTCTATGATTCATATGCAAACTCAATGAAACGTGCCCACAGCAGGATCAAGGAATTCTTCAGCACTGCTCTTGTTTACCAGGCACACATTCCGACCTATCCTTCAGGTCACTGGCTCTTCGGTTTTGCTTCAAAGAAATTCGATCCACGCACTGACTTAAAGGCAGACTGGTGGAACAGCCTCGGACTCGTTACAAAATACTACAACACAATTCTTCACACAGGATGCTTCGCCATCCCTAACAACGTAAGAAACACACTTCGTGAAACATACAAATGATCACAGGAGGAAATACAGAAGTTGAATAAAAACGTAAGCACATTCATCGCCTGCGACGCTGAGTACAACGAAAGTAAAATAGTTATTTTCGGTGCTCCGTTCGACAGCACGACTTCATACAGACCGGGCACACGTTTCGGAAGCTCCGCTATCAGAAACGAAAGTTTCGGCATTGAGACTTTCAGCCCTTACACAGATAAAGATCTTCTCGACACAAAGATATTCGATGCCGGTGATCTTGAACTCTGCATGGGAAGCAGCGAGCTTGCTCTCAAGGACATTGAAGATTTCACGGATCAGGTACTTGAAGACGGAAAGATACCTTTTATGATCGGCGGCGAACACCTTGTAACACTTGGTTCAGTACGCTCCGTCGTAAAGAAATATCCGGACCTTCACATCATCCACTTCGACGCTCATGCTGATCTTCGTGATGATTATCTCGGAGTAAAGCTTTCACACGCATGTGTACTCCACCGCTGCCACGATCTCGTAGGCGACGGAAAGATCTTTCAGTTCGGTATAAGAAGCGGCGACCGTGAGGAATTCCGCTGGGGAAAAGATCACGTATACACAAACTGTTTCAACTTTGACACACTCGAAGACGTTGTAAATAAACTTAAGGGTAAGCCGGTGTACTTCACCCTTGACCTTGACGTACTTGACCCTTCAGTATTTCCGGGAACAGGTACACCTGAAGCAGACGGCGTTTCATTCAGACAGCTTTTAAACGCTGTAAAACTTGTTTCAGAGCTCAACATTGTAGGTCTCGACATGAACGAACTCTGTCCGGTCTACGACCAGAGCGGAGCTTCAACAGCCCTCGCATGCAAGCTTCTTCGCGAGATTCTGCTGATGATCTATAAGTAATGCAAACCACTTATCCATCAGGGAAACACTAATTATTCATTAAAAGTTCAGGGGTTCGCGGCAAAGTCCCGTCTCCCCTTTCACATTACCGGTACATCCGGCAAATCAATTTAAATTCAAGGAGGACAAAAAATTGGGTAGAGCTTTAATTATTGGTGCAGGCGGTGTAGCAAGCGTTGTTGTACACAAGTGCTGCCAGAACAGTGAAGTATTTGAGGAGATCTGCATAGCAAGCAGAACAAAGTCAAAGTGCGATGCACTCAAGGCAAAACTTGACGGCGGAAAGACAAAGATCACAACAGCTCAGGTAAACGCTGACAATGTTGAGGAACTTGTTGCACTCAT
>JBGUVZ010000549.1:0-3009 GCA_045220685.1 Oscillospiraceae bacterium
ACAAAGAAGATCCCTATGTTCGACTTCGAAGTTCCAACAGAACTCCCAGGCGTTGACAAGAACATCCTCGACCCAAGAGATACATACGCTGATGCTTCTGAATGGGAAAAGAAGGCTAAGGATCTTGCTGAAAGATTCAACAAGAACTTTGTTAAGTACACAACAAACGAAGCTGGTAAGGCTCTCGTTGCTGCTGGCCCAAAGGCTTAATCTTTACAGAACTAATTTAAGCATAGCTTAAAAATAATAAGTGTGGTCCCGGTCTGACCGGAACCACACTTTTGTTTTTATATGAAAAAAAACATCCTTTATTTTTAAATGAAAATATGATATAATTAGCATTAAGTTGATAAAAATATGTATCATAGGAAGTGAAGTGGATACGATGTTTATAGATTCTTTGACAATTGAAAATTTCAGAGGATTTGAAAATGCTAAGATAGATTTTACAGATAAAGTAACTGTTATTGTAGGTAAAAACGGTTCAGGTAAAACTTCTTTACTTGAAGCGGCTGCTGTGTCTGCAGGTACTCTTTTCAATTCGTTTAAAAGTATTTCAAAGCCTGGAATCACAAGTAAAGATGCTCATAATCAGTATTTTGATATGGGAAATGTTATTGATGTTCAGCCGCAGTATCCTGTAAAGATCATTTCCGAAGGTGAAATAAACGGAAAGAAACTTGTATGGGAACGTTCACTTGTTTCGGAAAGTGGCAGAACTACGATCGTAAATGCGAAAGAAATGACTTCGTTATCTGAAGAATATCAGAACCGTCTTATGAAGGGCGATAAGGAGCTTATTCTTC
Organism: Oscillospiraceae bacterium; assembly: GCA_045220685.1. GTDB lineage: Bacteria > Bacillota > Clostridia > Oscillospirales > Ruminococcaceae > HUN007. The sequence goes on from JBGUVZ010000549.1 coordinate 807, forward strand.
CTCTTGTTGCGTATTATGGTACAGGTCGTTTATGGGATCAGCATCGCGAGAAAAAGCAGGATCTGCTAAAACAGAATACAAGGACAAACGGCTATATTGACAGTCTCGATGGTTCTGCCAACATCAAACTAATGCTGAGATGGTTTCAGAAAATGGCTAAGAAAGAATCCGACAGAAATAAACCGATTCCGGAATACAGAGTTGTCAGAAGTGCAATGGAGAAATTTTTTATCGCTGTTACCGGAGCTGAAAAAATAACTGTGGATTATAATTCTGATACTCTTGAAATAGATGTTTCATATTTTACAGAAGAAAGCTGTGAAAAGATCCCGCTAAATCAGCTGAGTGACGGATATCGCTGTGCTGTCAGCCTTGTTGCCGATATCGCATATCGTATGGCTGTGCTTAATCCGGCTTTGCTTCAGGATGTTCTGATAAAGACATCCGGTCTTGTGCTGATAGATGAAATAGATCTTCATCTTCATCCTGCATGGCAGAGAACAATCCTTCATGAAATAAGTACTATTTTTCCTGAAGTGCAGTTTATAGTATCAACACATGCTCCTGCTGTTATTCAGTCAGTGAGATCTGAAAATCTGATCATACTTGAGAATGGTCATTTCAGAAAACCTGGCAGTGAGATATACGGAAGAGATGTAAACGGAACGCTGAAAAGTATTATGAATGTAAAAGAACGTCCTGATTATATCTCTGATAAGTTTGATTCGTTTTACAGTTATCTGGATTCAGAGAAATTTTCGGAAGCGGAAGATGTGCTTGATAATCTCGAAGATCTTCTTGGTTCTGATGACAGTGAAATAGCGGCATGTCGTGTACGACTGGATCTTGAACAGCTTTGAGGTGTATATGATAGAGATCAAAAAGGGAAAAGAGCCTAAAGAACTTATTCAGTATCGTAAGCAGAGCAATGCAACATACGATAATATGCACGGTGCCAGAGTATCAGAGCAGCAGACGGAAGATGTTTATCATATCGTTTTGAATTCGCTGGTAAGAGAACAGGGCGGACTTTGTGCTTATTGCATGTGCCGTATTCCGGAAAGAAAAGGGACACCGTCATGTACGATAGAACACATAGTGCCGCAGAGTGAATGCAAAAACAATCCTGAAAAGGCTATTGACTACAGAAATATGCTTGCAGTATGTTCCGGAAACCGTAATGCGACATCAGATGATGACAAGACATGCGACGCTCGCAGAAAAAATCAGAAACTTAATCTCAATCCGCTTGATAAGAGTACACTGAAAGGTATAAAATACAAATCTGACGGAAGGATTTTTTCTGATGATCCGGTTACAGAGAAAGAACTTGATGATGTACTTAATCTCAACTGCATATCGCGACAGCTGCCGGATTGCAGAAAGAAAGCTCTGGAAGAAATGCTGATGGTTATTAAAAAGAAATATCCGTCTGGATCAATAAAAGAGTACTGCTTGAGGTTGCTGGATCATTACAGGAATGATGATCCGAAGAGACCTTATGTCGGAATTTTAATATACTGGCTTGAAAAACACTGCAAATAAAAAAATGTACCGGCCGTCGGCCGGTACTATCGAACAGGGCTGCGTTCGCAGCCCTACATTTTTTATAAAGCCAAAGTGATAATTGTCATACAAGAAAATTACAAATTACATCTACCATTCTGACAGAATATATGGTATAATTATAAAAATACAAAAATATTATTGCGAAGGAGAATTAATTACATGAGTGAGGAATTATTTACTGTACGGATTGTACTGTTATTGATCGTATTGCCGTTGTTATGCATTACAGCTTTAGTGATAATGTTTGTGAAGCGCGTAAAGAGACATGATGATGGAAAAAAAGCGAAGTCAATAAAAGTAATTAAGAATATATTAACAAGTGTTTTAATACTGAACTATATGTCGGATATATATTTGGGCCTTGAAATGTGTCTAAATATAATTCGAGTGTCTGCTTATGATATTATAAGCGTATTGATGACTTTTTATCTTTTGCTCGAAATACCTTTGATAGTTAGCGTTTTGGTATTGCTTTGCAATTTGATTCGAGTTATAGTGAAAAAGACAAATGAATCGTGGAAAAGGATAATTTTATATATCCTTATATGCTTGATAGCTATAGTTGGAAATTATATAATATTCATGTTTATGGCTGCGTGGTAATAATTATATGAATATCTATTATGTAATCGAG
>JBGUVZ010000550.1:0-4795 GCA_045220685.1 Oscillospiraceae bacterium
ATATAGCAGTCAGCGTGTACAGAAAAGCTTTGTATTATCAGAAAAATCCGAATTTCTTCATTGCATTGTAAATGCCGTCTTCCATGATATCGTCTGTTACGTAATCCGCATACGGAATAAGTTTTTCGCCGTTGCCCATAGATATTGATTTACCTACGGCACTGAACATAGGCAGATCATTAAGGCTGTCGCCTACCGCATAGGCCTGTGATTTATCCATGCCGTAGTGTTCAAGTACCATTTCTATTCCGGTAGCTTTTGAGCAAGGTTTCGGAACTATCTCAGCGAAAACAGGACCGCGGTCGATCCAGAAATAATCCTTGTCCAGTTCCTTCATCAGTCTTTTAATATCTGTATGTTCGTCGAAGGCAACAATGAATTTGTCAAAAGAAAAGTCCTCGTCTTCCGTACAGTGGTCAACGTTTTTACCCTGTGAAGCGAAGTTTTCCATGATCTGATCTATCACCGGCGAGTTTCTCATGGTAAAATCAAAGAGAACGCAGTCCTTTCGTTCATACATCGGAACAGCATTGCAGGAACGGATAATTTCCACTGTTTTCAGACACAGCTCCTTTTCCAGTTTGTTATACCATATCTGTTCTCCTTCGCACTCGACCATAGTTCCGCAGCCGTAAACATAACCATCAAAACCAAGACTGCGAACATCGTCATCGACGTTTACGTATGGCCTGCCGGTATTGATGTACAGAAGATTCCCCGCCTTCCGTGCCAGTTCCAGTGCCTTCAGTGTACTTTCCGGCACTTGGGCCCCATGCACTTCCGGTATAAGCGTTCCGTCTATATCAAAAAACATAATTTTCTTCACTGATTTTACCTCGGTTCTGTTATGTGCTCAATATAATTATAGTGAACGTCAAAATAAATTTGACTTTCACTATAATAAAATCATTTATATTGCCCCTAAGATCCGCAAACTACGTTTGCTTCCTGCATATCGGCTAATAGTAAACGAAAAATATATTTTTCGTTTACTATATCTATTCTTCAACAACCACACATCTGCCCCATTCCGGCAGGTAGTGGCTGTTGGTTATCATCCAGAGTACAGGAATATTCATGGCAGCTTCTTCTGGTGGAAAATCACCTTTGCCGTCTGTAAATATCACTATACTTAACGGCGGCTGATCCATCATATATCTGCGAATATACTCAAATACACAATTGAAATCCGTCGTTCCGCCGCCGGTAGGTTTAATACTTTTCAGATCACTGATGCTGTCGAATTTTACAGGCGTATATACCCTGCTGTCGAAAAAAGCGAGAATACCATGAAGTGAATTTCCGAACTGATATAAAGCTGAACACAGCTCGGAATAAACGATAGACAGAATATCGTCTTCAACTGATGTTGATGTATCGACCATAAAAAGAATATTCTTTGTCTTTTCTGAAAGTACATTATAGTCCGGAAGGAACAGATCTTCCTCTGAAAATCTTTTATCCGGTGGAGTAAATGAATAATCGCATAAATCTTCGCGTACAAATACATTCAGAAGTTTGCGCCAGTCAAGTTTGCTCCTGCGTATCTGGTTCCAAAGTCTTGTTCTCGGATCTGTTTCGTTGTCAGATGCCATTTCAGCCTTGAAATCATTTAACGCTTTAAGCCTGGCAGAAAGATCTTTCTTTCGTGAACTCTCTGCGTAACCAACTGTGCGGACAACAGGAGTCGTTTCGGTGTCCTCAGACCGGTGTGTTTTCTTTCTGCGTTCAGGTTTTTCGAAGTTACGCCTTATATTGTATTTTTCTTCTGTTTCTGTCTCAGTAAACTGTCCGGCATCGTAGGGATCCTCTTCACCGGGACGGAGAACTATTATTCCGTTTTCGCCGCAGTCATCTTTCTGATCCCACCAGTAATCTGAATCTATTACATATTTTTTTCTTGATCCGCTGACTTTGGACGGATCAAACGGCACCATTTTTATGGCATCCTCAGGTATAAGTTCATATCCGGACATTACCGGATAAAAAGTTTTTCGGTAAATGGTACCTATATGCGGCATAGGCGGCAGATTATCAAAGTTCCAGCCGATAACTTCAAGATGTGCATTTACAATAATATCACATGTTAAATGAAAACGCTCTCCCATAAAATAGGTGTCTCTGTCTATATGACCGAGTAAAATATGCATAGCTTCATGAGCAAGTATAAAATCAAGTTCATCCTCAGTAAGACGCTGAAGCCAGTCCGGATCGAAATAGATGCATTTTCCGTTAGTTGAAATACGATAAGTCGATTTATCCGCAACATAAATGAGTCTTCGCAGTAAAATCGGAAAATCCGGCTGAATATCAGCGAGTCTTGAACGTGATCTCTGGATCATGGTCTTCAGATTCTGTATTCGCTTTTCTGTCATTGCATCCCTTCTTCTACAGCGGATTTGTAGATCTCATTTTCCATCATTATATCCCTGACTTCCGGTATCAGACCGTAGTCATGCATAAGCCGGTTGCGTAATGACCAAGGGAGACGGCATGCATATTTCAGAGAATTATCAATATATTTACATACAGCATGATCTCTTGCATATCTCACCATGTTAGAACGGAGTGCGATAAGAAGTTCTTCTGAGGTTATTACTTCCGCAGGTTTACCTTCAAAAACAGTTTTCATATCCGGAATTTCCGTGTACAGATCAGTCCATGTTTTAAAATTGGATGCGGTGTAATAACCGATACAGCCAGCGATCATCGGATAGATAGCATCGATTTTTTCAGAGACTTCATTTAAAATATTGCTTACCATTTCCCATGAACGCGGAGTCGGAAATGCAAGATCTGCACCTGCTGTATCTGATCTCAGCAGTGCGGAAGGATTAAAATCAATATAGCCTACAACGAAAGGATGGATATTGTTCCGCACAGCCCAGTCATGCCACGAAGCAGCATCTGTACTTATATCGAAATGGCAGAGTCTGTTTGCAAGTGCTTTCGGCATATTATATGACACAGAATGGTCGGTAACTCTGTTTCCGGCAGCTAACACGATACAGTTATCCGGCAGTTTATGTTCGCCGATAGTACGGTCAAGGGTGATCTGATAGGCTGCTGCCTGTACCGAAGGTGGTGCCGCAGATATTTCATCAAGGAACAGAATGTTGACTGTATCGGCAGAGTCGTCCATCTGAAAGATCTTAGGTTTAAGCCAGACTGCCAGTGTTCTGTCTTCATTCGCAGTCGGTATTCCCCTGAGATCAACCGGATTAAAAAGCAGAAGTCTTACATCTGTGATTACAACCTTTTTATGAGTTCTTTCTTCTATTTCCTTAGCAATACCTCTGACCCCCTGCGATTTTCCGACACCCGGAGGTCCCCAGAGCATGACGGAAGGAAATTTTGTAAATGGAGTATTATGCTCAATAAGCGAAATGTAAGCTTCCGAAAGCATATTTATCATTTTACTGATAGTTACTGAACTTAATCCGGTATCTTCGTTTAACATAGTTTTATCCTTTCATTGCTGTGTTTCCAGTCTTAATGATAATTTTACCATTAATAAGGATAGTTAGTCAAGTGGAACGGTTGGATTTACGATCAGCGTCTTTACTATGATCATATTATACACTGTCTCAATAAATAAAAGGCCGCTTCAAAAGTGCAGTAGTGATATAGAAGTTTTTTCTCCCTTAGTGTAGTCGCATAACACAGCAGTCTTTAAATGGACATATAACGACCTTAAATCCGCCTTAAATATTTAAGGCAGCACCGCTTTCACGATACTGCCTTAGCTTTATTATTCACTTGTCGGGAGACTGATGCGCCATTTGCATCCGCCGTCATCTCCAATGTGGGATGTCTCGCCACGTGCAGCGTGACGATCTGACAGACTATGGCAAGTCCGAGACCGCTTCCGCCGCTGCTTGAAGCATTCCTGTCAGCTCTGTAAAACGGCTGAAAGATCTTATCGATATGCTCCGCAGGGATACCTATACCGTTATCGGCGACCGTTATCTCAACTGACGAGTTTTTATTCTCAACGCCGAGCATTATAATTGTACCTGCGTTATTATTCATCGAGTTTTTGAAACTCGTCAATCCGCAGCTCCCGTTTTAATTCTTCCTCTGTCGGCAGATAGGTAAAATACTTTGAAGCGAATATCTGGTTGTTGCCTTCCGGCAAGGTATATTTTACAACAGCATCATTCTTTTCCGCACACAGCACGATGCCGATAGGCGGATTATCGCCCTCGTTCATCAGCTCTCTGGTGTAGTAGTTGACATACATCTGCATTTGCCCCAAATCCTGATGTGTGAGCTTATCCGTTTTAAGGTCAAACAGTACAAAGCATTTGAGGATATAGTTGTAAAATACAAGGTCAATGAAAAAGTCCTGACCGTCGAGTGTAAAGCGTTTCTGCCGTGAAACAAAGGAAAAGCCACGCCCAAGCTCTAAAAGGAACTGCTGTAAATGGTCTATCAGAGCTTGTTCAATGTCGCTCTCATACACATGAGTATCGGGCTTTATCTGCAAAAACTCCATGATATAGGGGTCTTTGATAGCTTTTTCATATTCGGGCTTCGGTGCGCTGGTCTGAATCTCCGTTGCCACCGAGGATTTATCCTTGCTTGCAAGCAGTCGCTGATAGTACATCGTGTTGATCTGCCGTTCAAGCTGCCGGACGCTCCACGCAGATTTGGCACATTCGTCTGTATAGAAGTCACGGACAGTCTTGTCGGCTATCTTCATAAGTATGCGATAATGTGACCAACTCAAATCGGCACACAGTGTGTGCCGATTCGGAAAACAGCTATAAAACTGTCGCATTGCACGCAGATT
>JBGUVZ010000551.1:0-4465 GCA_045220685.1 Oscillospiraceae bacterium
TTGATCTTGTCTTGTCATAGCCAATCAGAACTGTGCAGTGGTGACCGCGCTGCCATGTAACATAGCGGCCGTCTGTAGTATACCATGAGTCGCCTGTTCTTGGTGTTACAAGTTCCGGTGTTGAGATAACAACAACCGGTGTGTTGTTTGCTATGTAAGGGAAAAGATCTTCAAGTTCTTTTCCTGAAATATCTTTACCGCGGTAGCTGCTTCCGACAGCCTGGAAGAAATTATCGACTGTCTTTACCATACATGGAATGTAGCATCCGTATGAAAGGTCGTTTCTTGAAGGATCTCCGGCGAATGTTGTGTTAAAGTCAGCACCGATAAGTTTTCCACCTGAGTAGTAGAAATCCTGGCGCGGCATGTACTTCATTGCGATATCAGTCTTGCTTACGTCGTAGCCGTACCATCTTACAGCAATAGTAAGACCGGTTGCTTCACATCCTGTAGGAAGTTCCGGACTCTGAAGAAGGCTCTTTACACTTGAAATGATCTTCTTTTCAGGAACTGTTACTACAGGCGCTGGTGTAGTAGTTGTTGTTACAGTTGTAGTGACTGGCGCAGTTGTTGTAGTTGTTACAGTTGTAGTGACCGGAGCTGTAGTAGTTGTTGTTACTGTTGTAGTCAAAGGAGCAGTAGTTGTGGTTGTTACTGCCGTAGTAACAGTAGTAACAGAAGCTGATGCTGATGCTGCGGTACTTACCTGTGGAGCAGTGGTAGTTACTGATGAAGATGCAGGTATTGAAGTTGTTAAAGCAGCAGACACTGTAGTTGCGGCAGCTGTGCTTTCTGATGATGCTGAAGTTTCAGCAGCTGGAGCTGATGTAACCGCACCTTCAGTAACTGTAGTTGTAAGAGCTTTAGTTACCTGAGCACCTGTGATTTCAGTAACATTTGTAACCTGTACTTCAGTCTCAGGCGCAGAAACAAATGCGGTTGTTTCTGATGCTGTTATGCTTTCTGAAACTGATTCACCTGATGTTGCAGCTGGTGAAACTTCTGTTACGGCAGCTGTTTCTGACTGAGCATTTCCATTGACTGTGGTTTCCGCAGGGATGCCGGTTTTAGCCGGTTCGGAAGATACAGTGGTAACAACTGATGAAACAGTGGTTACTGCAGGTTTATTAAGTCCGCATGTTCCAACACCGTACTGTTCCTGCTTGAATCTTATAATGTCAAAGACATCAAGACATTTGTCATTGTTCGTGTCGAGTGAAGCATCATAATCGGAGTGCTGAAGAATATTACTGAGAATATAGTGCTTCAGACCTGTAATCGATCTGTTCTCAGCTGCATCGGTTTTAAGATGTACCGTGTCTGCCAAAAGCAAGGGAGCAGCCAGAAGAGCAACAGGTATGATTCTTCTGATCTTTTTGTTCATTTTTTCCTCCTCGAATTGAAAATCAAGCATTCTAATTTTACTACTTAGAAGTTTATTTGTCAAACTTTTTTCTTGTACTGGACTTTTGTGTTTTCATATGATAAAATTAAAACAAATACAAAATACGGAGGAACAAAAAGTGAGATACATTGTTTGTTATGTTGAAGAACCTGAAAAGGACAGTGACATTCTTGAAGTAAAAAGAGAGAACTTTGAAGATTTCGCTCATGCAGTCGAAAAATATACGCTGCTCTGCGGATGTACTCTCGCCAGCGTGGTTCTCGCTGATGTCGAAACAGGAAAGATAATAAAGCAGTATTACAAAGATGATGTTACAGGGTCAGTTATAATAAGCTGATCATATCAGATCCCTGAACTGCCGGATTTTCTATATGTTCAGTTTCCCAAAAGAAGCAAAACAGAAAGATGCGCACCTCGCTAAAAGATGCGCATCTTTCTGTTTATATTTTGTTTTATGGCATTCATAAATCAGTTAAGCATAAATGATTTTACTAAGTAGAAACGCGTGTGTCCGTATAAATTCATCTGCTTGTTTATTATACGTTTGGTTTCCACGATAATACCGTCGTCCTGAAAGATACCAGCAGGATCTGAGATCCTGATTATGTTGTAGTAGCTGATACTGAAAAGATAAAGAGCTTTCGGCACAACATTGTCCGGGTTATAGTCAGCTATTTCACATTTATGACCGGCACCGTAATGGATGATGACTTCGAATGTAGGCATTGCTGCCTCGTCAATAGGTGAGATTTTTACCTGTCCGAATGTTTCTTCATTATCTTTTTTTCCGGTATTCCACAGATATTTGTTATACCCCATATGATTGCCCCTTCTGTATTAACAAATTTGAAAAACTAAGATCTGGATCTGTTGCCGGGTGTAAGCGGCTGATCAGAACATAAATCGTATCCAATCATTATACTATCATATTTACTATTATTTTATCATATTTCAGCGGGAGGTGTCAATGGATTAAATTCCGTTTACAGCCAGTTTTTTACTTGACGTAATTCAGAAATATGTCGTTTTTAAGGCTCGCAAACGTACAAATTATATTGACATTTTTTCGTGTTAGTAGTATAATTTTTTATGTGACATCTTATATTATGTCACATAAACAATAAACAAAACAAGAAAGGAAAGACAAAATTTATGAACAGAAAAATGCTGAGAGTTACTGCTATTCTTTGCTCTGTTTGTCTTCTTTCTGCCGGATGCGGAAAGAAGAAAGAAACCAATACCGTGAAAAAGGTAAATGTATCGGAATTTTCCGAACAGGACTTAAGCAGTTCGCTTAAGATCGAAGGAAAAGTTGAGAGTACTGATAACGACTCAACTATCATGACTGATCTTACTAATCTCAAGGTAAAGAAAATCAACGTAAGCGTCGGCGATCAGGTAAAAGCTGGAGATGTACTCTGTGAACTTGATTCGACTGATATTGAAAAGCAGATCTCTGATCTAGAAAAGGTAATCAGTGATTCAAGCACACTTTATGACTACAAGTATCAGCAGCTTCAGAAGGAACTCGAAAATACTAAAAAATCGGGTGAAATAGATATAAAGGAAGCTTCTGATAAACTTGATGAAGCAAGAAGTAACTATAATAATCAGCAGAATATCTATAACGAAAACCGTTCAAGATATGACAGCCTTTACAATGAAGCAAATGATCTGAAAAATGCAGCTCTTAATGCTGAAAATACTGATCAGGCTGAAATCATCATGGAGCAGTACAAGATGAAAATGCAGGAAGTTGCTGCAGCCATGAGTGCTTATGAAACTGCAAATGCACAGATGCAGTCAATCAGTGAACAGATAAATTTATATGAGAAACAGCTTGAATCAGCAAAACTTCAGGCAAACAGCCAGAAAGATTCAGCTCAGTATAACATTGATACATACTCTCTTACAAACAGTTCTGACACAAGTAACAAGAACAAACTTGAAGAACTTAAAAAGGATCTTGAAAAGACAAAGATCAAGGCAACAGGCGACGGCGTTGTATCAGAAATAAAAGGTGAAGAAGGTAAAGCATGCCGTGAGGGCGTTCTCATGACACTTCAGAATGCATCAAATATGTGCGTTCATGTAGTTATTGATGAAGAAGATCTTCTTACTGTTAAATCCGGTATGAAAGCCAAGATCACTATACCAGCAAGAAAAGACGATGAATATACCGGAACTGTTGACAGAGTTCTTGATATCAAGTCAGCTCAGGGATTTGACAGCTATATCAATATAGATGACACTGAAAACTTCCGTATAGGCATGTCAGCTAAGGTTGAGATAATGACTGTTGATGCGGAAAATATTCTTGCAGTAAGTAATAAATCAATTTTCAGCGACAAGGACGATGACAGTGAAAAGGATGAGGACAAGAAGTTCTATGTTTACGAAGCTGAAAAACAGGCTGATGATACATACAAGCTCCGTAAGGTAGAAGTAACCAAGGGCCTTGAATCTGATAAGTATACCGAGATCAGCGGCGATGGTCTTGAAAAGGGTGACTACATCGTCTCATCACCGGGCAGAGTTAAAGACGGCGAGATTGTCGAAGTCAAGACAGGCAGAGGTGATAAGAGTGACGAATGAGAAAAAAGTTGTAGTTGATCTTCAGGGGATTATAAAACGCTTTTACATTGGTCAGCCTAATGAACTTCAGATCCTTAACGGTATGGATATAAAGGTACATGAAGGCGAATTCGTTGCCATTGTCGGTGAATCGGGTTCAGGTAAAAGTACACTTATGAATATAATTGGTGCGCTTGACAGACCGACAGAAGGTTCCTATTTCTTTAACGGTGAAGATATAAGCAAGCTTTCTGACAAAAAACTCAGTAATATAAGAAACAAGCAGATAGGTTTCGTTTTTCAGAACTTCAACCTTATTCCGAGAACATCAGCTCTCAAAAACGTTGAGATCCCGATGATGTACGCTGGAAAGGGAAGAAAGGAAAGAAACACACGAGCAAAGGAACTCCTTGAGATCGTAGGAATGGCTGAACGTTATGACCATAATCCTAACGAACTTTCAGGCGGACAGAAGCAGAGAGTTGC
>JBGUVZ010000552.1:0-2299 GCA_045220685.1 Oscillospiraceae bacterium
CAGGATCCTCATGCAAAGCGGACTTGTAAACGGATTTGACAATCTGGGAACCAAAGCTGCCGACTTAAACTCAGACGGAAAAGCAAACGGCGACGATCTGACAGTAATGAATGACTATTTCTTCGGTGAAAACGGATCAAATTCAAGTCTGTGGAATACGGATTCCGAGTCACAGGGTACAGCATTTTTATTTGCTTACTTCCTTGGCAACGCACCGGAACAGGAACGTCTTTCGTACGCAGTCAGCACAGACGGATATAACTTCAAGGCACTCAACAACGGTAAAGCCGTATGGAAATCAAACGTAGGAACAGAATGTATCCGCGACCCGTATATCTTTAAGTGTGAAGACGGAAGCTACTGTATGCTGGCAACTGATATGAAATCATCACTCGGCTGGAGCAGCAACAGAAATATTATCAGTGCAAGATCTGACGATCTTATCAACTGGACAGATGTCACACTTATAGAGGTCGCAAATAAATATCCGTCCATGATGGGATCTGACCGAGCATGGGCTCCTCAGGCTATTTACTGTCCGGAAAAGGATACATACATGATCTACTGGGCAAACCACTCGAATGAGACCGGAAGCAGAACAATCATGTACTACGCATACAGCAAGGATCTGAAACATTTCGATACCGAACCATCCCTGCTCTTTGCTCCGGCAAACGGCGACAGTGCTATCGACTCTGATATTATTTTCCAGAACTATCAGTACTACATGTACTATAAAAACGAGACCAACAAGAGAATCTATCTTGCAACATCGGACAAGGCTGAAGGTCCTTGGAAGGAAGTAAAACAGATCTCTGAAGGAAATATGGGCGTTGAAGGTCCGAACATTTACAACATTCCGGGTACTGATCACTGGCTTCTCATGTCAGACGCATACGGTGACGGATATTACGTAATGCAGGAAACCGACGACCTTGAAAACTTTACTCTGCTTATCAGAAGCTCATACAGTTTCGACTTCACTCCTCGTCACGGATATGTTATCCCAATTTCAATGAATCAGTACTCTGCACTTGTTAAAGCATACCCTTCTGCTTCCATCGCACCTTCAGGCGCTGGTGTTGAAACGGTCAGAACAGAAATCTCAGCCGGTGAAACACCTGTTCTCCCTGACAAGGTAAAATGCAGCTACTCAGACGGCAGCAGCGATGAATTTACCGTTCAGTGGAACGAAGACGAACTTGCCGCTCTTGATACATCGAAAAAAGGTACATACACTGTTTCAGGCAAGGTACAGGTAAACAGTTATGAAGAACCGTTTATAAAAGAACGTGCCGATCCGTATGTAGTAGACGGCGAAGACGGATATTACTACTTCACTGCATCCTATCCGGCTTACGGCAGTGTTGACAAGGGATACGACAGGATCATTCTCAGAAGGAGCAGTTCAGTTGCAGGCCTTGCTGACGCTGAAGAAAAGACGATCTGGAAGGCTCATTCCAGCGGAATCCTTTCAAAACATATCTGGGCTCCGGAAATGCATAAGATAGGCGGAGTATGGTACATGTTCTTTGCAGCAGGCGCAAGCGACAATATATGGGCTATACGTCCTTATGTACTGAAGTGCGACGGCGATCCGTACACAGGAAACTGGACTGAATGCGGCCAGATGAAGGCATCATCCGGCGACACTGATTCATTTACAAGTTTCTCACTTGATATGACATATTTTGAAAACGGCGGAAAGCACTATGTTATCTGGGCTGAAATAAAAGGAACTTCATCACTGTTCATGGCAGAGATAGATCCGAAAGATCCAACAAAGCTTACTTCAAAACCGATAATGCTTACCAAACCTGAATATGACTGGGAAATGGTAAATGAAAAAGTAAACGAAGGTCCGGCAGTTCTGAAGACCGACTCGAAGATCTATGTATTCTTCTCAGCATCCGGAACAGGCTCTGAATATTGTGTCGGCAGACTTGAAGCTGATATTAATTCAAACCTTATGAATCTTTCCAGCTGGAAAAAGATCACGTCACCTGTTTTCTCTACTTCTGACTTAAACGGTCCTTCCGGTCCTGGTCACAACAGCTTTGTAACAGACGAAAACGGTGATCTTCTGATCGTATATCACGCACGTCCGGCAGAACACGCTGACAAAAAGTGTGATACTTACAACAGCAACCCTCTGTACGACCCGTGTCGTCATGCAAGAATCAAAAGAGTTCACTTTGACGCAAACGGCACACCTGTTATCAATATGAGCAGTCAGGCACTGCTGTCTTCGAAAAACAGAACGGTCAGTGCAGTTATTACTGTAAAATAAAAATCTTAA
>JBGUVZ010000553.1:0-6400 GCA_045220685.1 Oscillospiraceae bacterium
ACGCCCCATCCTGTCGGGCACGGAGCTGTGACGTGGATGTACTTTGTTCCCTGGATCTGTGAAGCCTTCTGTACCTTGGCGATGAAATCACCGATATATCCGACGCTTGCTGTTGCTGCATACGGAATACCGTGTGCAGCTACTATCTCGAACATGTTCTTCTTCGGACGGATGTTACCGTGTATGTTTGATCCTGCCGGAGTTGTTGTTGTCCTTGCGCCAAAAGGTGTCAGACCGCTTTTCTGGATGCCGGTATTCATGTAGGCTTCGTTGTCGTAACAGATGTAGATGATGTTGTCATTACGGTCAATCGCACCGGAAAGCGCCTGAATACCGATGTCGGCAGTACCGCCGTCACCTGCAAATCCTACTGCTGTAAAGTCCTTGTATCCCTTTGCACGAAGTCCGGCTTCGATACCGGTAAGCATGGATGCTGTCCCGGCAAAGGTGGAGATGATCGAGTTATTTGAGAAACAGAGCTGCGGAAAATTGAATCCTACGGCTGACATACATCCTGCCGGAAGAACTGAAACTGCATTCGGACCAAGCACCTTAAGAGCCGCTCTTACTGCGAGACTTCCGCCGCAGCCGGCACATGCCTTGTGTCCGTAAAAAAATTCTTCTCTGGAAATACTGTCTGCTATCTTATTAGCCATTATTTCCGCCTCCTGTTCCTATAAAGGTCACTCTGTCCGTGCCTTTTATGATGCTTTCATATATGTTTTCAATGTCTGACGCAGAAATGTTTCTTCCGCCAAGTCCGCCGATGAAGTTATAGCCTTCGGCTTTGCCGTTTTCTTTCTTGACTGCGGAATTGACATTCGTGAATACTGTACCCTCGTTACCGAAGCTTATGTCCTTTTCAAGCACAGCATATGCCTTTGCACTGCGGAGCGCTTCTGCTATCTCTTCATTCGGGAACGGTCTCATGTAGCGTATGCGGACAACGCCGGCTTTTATTCCATTTGCCCGAAGCTTGTCAGCAGTTTTACGGCAGAGACCTGCTATACTTCCGAGAGTTACAATTATATATTCAGCGTCATCGGTCAGATAATTCTCGATAAGGCCGGTGTATCTGCGTCCGAATATTTTTTCGAATTCATTTTCCGTTTCCTTGATAACATCCTTCGCCGCAAGCATTCCTTCGTGAGCCTTGTACTTGAATATGAAGTTTGTATCAGGACCAGCTGAAAATGCCATATTCTTCGGATTATCAAAATCGATACGATTATCCGTTTCGTAAGACGGAAGGAATCTGTCAGCTTCCTCCTCAGTCGGAATATCGACCTTTTCATAGGTGTGAGTTAAAACGAATCCGTCCAGATTTGCCATGTACGGAGTGGAAACACGCTTGTCCTCTGCTATCCTGTAGCTCATAAGTGCAAGGTCGAGTGCCTCCTGTGCATTTTCCGCATAGGACTGAATCCAGCCGCTGTCGAGCTGAGAAAGGCTGTCACGCTGGTCACCGTAAATATTCCACGGTAAAGCTGTTGAACGGTCTGCATTCATCATAACGATCGGGAAACGACCGCCTGCGGCGTAGTAAAGACATTCCGCCATGTACAGAAGTCCCTGTGACGATGTGGCTGTAAATGCTCTTGCACCGGCTGCACTTGCGCCCATGGCACATGACAGAGCTGAATGTTCCGATTCCACATGTACGTATTCAGACTTCAGGCTGCCGCTTTCCACCATCTCGGAAAGACGTTCGACAACTATGGTCTGCGGTGTTATAGGATAGGCTGAGATCACCTCCGGACGCGCAAGTCTTATGCCCTCGGCAAATGCCTCATTTCCTGAAAGGAATTTTTTCATTTACGCTCCGCCTCCGTTTCTATCGCACCAGGCTTGCATATCTTCGCACAGATACCGCAGCCCTTGCAGAAATCATAGTCGATCACTGCCTTGTTATCCTTTATCGAAATTACGCCGTCAGGACAGTAAAGATAGCACTGTTCACATCCGACACATTTATCTGTATTAACTACCGGTCTTATGCTTCTCCAGCCGCTGTTTACAGTAACGAGATATCCCGCTTCAAAACATGTGTTTTCCGGTACGTCATCAAATCCGAAAACCTTTTTATCTCTGATATACGGTCTCATTCAGACACCTCCTGCAAAGCCTTTAAAAGCGCACCCTTGTTGCGCTCGACTATTCTCGCCGGCATGTATTCCCTTACTGAAGCTTCTGCCTCTTCCGGTGTGACAACGCCTGAAATACCGGCAAGAAGACCAAGCATGACCGTGTTGACTACAGGAAGCTTAAACTCTGCTGCAATGCTCTCAGCGTCATATACAAAAGCTCCGTCGATAGCCTTCTTTGAATTTACGATTATCTTTCCGCCGTCCTTGAGTTCCGATTTAAGTGAAGGGCTGTAAAGTGTATCGTCAAGTACAACAATGTAATCTGCCTTTTCGGTCTGACTTCTGTCAGCCACCGGTTCACTGTCAAGTTTTGTGAATGCTCTTACAGGAGCTCCTCGTCTTTCCGGACCGAAAGACGGAAAAGCAAGAGCGTATTTATCGTCATCTGATATGGTGTAAGCCGCTCCGAGCAGTCTTGCAGCTGTAAATGCTCCCTGACCGCCTCGTCCGAGCCAGAGTATCTCTTTCATATGCATATCTCTCCTATCGTATTAGTGTGTTTTAATTATACACTTATTCTAAGGTGGTGTCTAATATCAATAGCCTATCATCAGTTATAGCAAATATTTATACGTCATCTGTAGTTCTATAGTTATGGGAAATCACAGATCATGTGAGTTAGTCCTGCTCCCCTCATCTAAATCAGCGCGTTTTCTCATATTTCACATAATTCAGTAGACAAATATCAGATTTTGTGGTATAATTTTAAATAACATGGTCGTACTAAAACAACGGAGGAATCATTTATGTTCAAGAAATCTTTCACAGAAGACGATATCAAAGATCTTGTAAACGAATGTCTTGAAGAAACAATCAAGAAGCAGGCTGACGAGATCGCCGAACTCAGAAGAATGGTAAAGCACCAGTCAGGTGAGATATACGAGCTCAGAAAAAAGGTTTATGAAGAAGGCGCAGGCGTTGATCTTGGCCTTACAGAAGAAAAGCTTACAGAGCTTTCAAAGAAGATCTCACAGGAGATCCTCGCTGAACCTGAGGAAGAAACATTCAAGCGCGCAAAGCCGTTTGTAGACGAAAACGGCGAGATGAACACACCGCTTTCAAGAATGGGCTATGTAATGAGCGAATGCACAACATTTACTACAAAGTACGTTTCAAAGATGCTTCGTTTATTATTCGGCGCAAAGAACGAAAACGAATAATCAGACATAATAAAAAGGAACACATCCAGTCGTGCGACAGACCGGATGTGTTCCTTTTTTTATTATTTACCTTTAACGATAATTACCGCATTTTTTTCAAGCTGCTCGTAACGTGTACAGACAGCACCCATGTCAAGGGTTAGAACACCGTTCATAGGATCGTGGGTACGTACTGTACCTGCATCAGCATCATATCCTGTAAGAACTACGCAGTGCTCGTTTGACGGCCATACGACTTCCTTGTTTTCAGGTGTTTGCCACTTGGCCTTGTATTCCGGCTCAACAAGCTCCATTGTTGACCAGATGATAACAGGAACATCATGTTCAACGTAATCGAGAAGTTCCTTAAACTCCGCCCCTGAAAGATTGACTGGTGACAATGAGTATTCATTGTCAGCGATATATCTCTGAGCCGTTCTTACAATACACGGTGCCATGCATCCGTAGGAAGAATCGCCTTCAGGATCACCAGCAAATGTATATCTGAAATCAGGACCGTAATATTTTTCATTTTCATCACAGGTGACATCTTCCTTGATGAGATATCCGCGTGAGATATCCACCTTGTCAGCATCTGCGCCGAGGTATCTAAGGACCATGGTAAGAGAGGTTATCTCGCATCCTGTAGGAAGTTCGGGCATCTGCCAGATGAGTTCAAAATCTTCAATGTAATGACTGCCTGTCTTTTTTATCTTTTCCCTGTTAAGTTTAAACAGCGTTTCCCCTGTTTTACCTTTGGAACTGAAAGATTCATCCTCCTCAACTGCATTTGCGTAGTGATGAGGTTTAAGTGCGTCATCTGACGATTTGGAGTAAAACATCAAAAAACCAGCAACAGCCGCTGCTGCTGCTAAAATAATAAAAACTGATAAAATGATCTTAACGAATGTTCGCATGAAATGCTCCCCTGAATTTTATTATAGTATTTTTTCGCCCATCCAGTACCACAGATTTTCCGCAAATCCAAGCTTTGCGTACCACTCATCAAGGGATGTATAGTTTACATAAATTTCAGTACATCCTTCTGATTTCATGTATTCTGCTGCATAGGCTACCATGCCGAGTCCGATGCCTCTGTTTCTTTCCTCCGGCACAACTCCGACATATCCTAAAAGTCCGGTCCTGTTGTCTTTCCCCGTAATAATTGTCCCTGCATCAGTATCTGCCATCACAAATCCTACAGTCCTACCGGACAGAACTGCTTTTATGATGACAGACTTACTGTTGTTTTCATAAAACTTAAGCCACTTCGGCTCAACGCGTACCACTGCCTCAAAAACATCGGCAAGATCGCCGTTCGCTAAAGTGTAGCTTAATCCCTCCGGAAGAGTTCTTCTTCCGAATGAGCCGTCAGAAGGAATGTCTTCAGCATCAAGAAACATGCTGAGAGTTCCGTTCAAAGCTGTATAACCCCGGTTTTCAAAAAAGCGGTGTGACATTGTATCGATAACGGCCCCCCAGAAAATATCGCGTTCGCTTCTTCCGAGGACTGCCCTGTCGTATCCGCGGGATCTTATGAGTTCTTCAGCTTCTTCAAGCAGCGAAGAACCTATGCCGTTTCCCTGATGTTCCGGATGGACACAAAGAAGAAGAAGAATATTCCCGTCAACCGCAGCAAACCCGGTTATCTCGCTGCCGCTTTTTCTGACAAGAAGTTCGGCCCCTTCAAGTTTTTCCGACATTACATGGTCTGCTGTACCGAGCATTGGAAAACATTCGGAAAAAACTGAAAAGAACTGCCTGTCAAATTTCATGTAGTCGTTTTCTCCTTCACGGCTTTTTCATTCCTGTGCCTTAAAGGCGGATGATTCATCGTTTTTTTCATTTCTGACTTGACCTGCTTCATGGCAAGCATTTTTTCTATCTTCTCTTCCATGTAGCTGAGATCGATATCCTGTGATACATTAAAAGTTTCCATTTTACTCAAACTCCGTTCCCGTTGATTCATAGCAAACGGCTGAAGTAATGCTGATCCGTAAGTGATCAGTATTTTTTTACACACCGGCCGTTAACAATCAGACTACAGACATTCTAACATTTTAAATCCGTTCTGTCAACAGAGAAACGATGGAAATATAGTGAAAAAACGGTGACAGCCGCAGCATATCACCGTTTTACCTGCTATAAAAACTGTTTTATGAAAAAACATTGTGGGGCCAGCGGGGCGAACCCCCGCAATCCCCCACCCCGGAAATCCGGCTTCGCCGGATTTCCGGTTTAATCAATGCTCTGCTTTACTGATTATTTTTCAAGAAGCTTTTCTGCTGAAGCAAGCTTGATGCAGATGCAGAAGAGTTCCATTGCCTTTGTGAGTTCTTCAACTGTAGGGTATGAAGGAGCGATTCTGATGTTGCTGTCGTCAGGATCGTTGCCGTATGGGTAAGTAGCGCCTGCGCCTGTAAGTACAACGCCAGCTTCCTTGCAGAGTGAAACGATCTTCTTTGCACAGCCCTTCATTGCATTGAATGAGATGAAGTAACCGCCTTCAGCATTGTGCCACTGAGCGATACCGAGCGGAGCGATGTTCTTTTCGAGCTGCTCGATAACAACTGCAAACTTAGGAGCGATGATGTCCTTGTGAAGCTTCATGTGGTTCTTAAGACCTTCAGCGTTCTTGAAGAACTTAACGTGACGGAGCTGGTTTACCTTATCGAAACCGATTGTTGAAACTCCGAGGCCCTTCTTGATGTATTCAACGTTTTCAACGCTTGCTGCAAGAACTGCTACACCGGCACCAGGGAATGAAACCTTTGATGTTGACATGAATTCGTAAACCATGTTTTCTGTGCCGTTCTTCTTACATTCGTCGAAGATGTTGAGGATGCACTTAGGTGAATCTGTGAGGTGGTGGATGCAGTATGCGTTATCCCAGAAGATTCTGAAGTCAGCTGCCTTTGGCTTTAATGCTGCAAATCTCTTTACTACTTCGTCTGAGTAGCTTACACCTGTAGGATTTGAGTACTGAGGAACACACCAGATACCCTTGATAGATTCGTCTTCTGAAACGAGCTTTTCAACCATGTCCATGTCAGGGCCGTTTTCGTCTGTAGGAATGTTGATCATCTCGATACCGTAGTACTGTGTGATTCCGAA
>JBGUVZ010000554.1:0-14682 GCA_045220685.1 Oscillospiraceae bacterium
AACTTCTTCGCTTCCGGCGATCTCTTTCGGAACTTTGCGTCCGCTTGCAGGATCTGCAACAAATTCGAGTTTAACTGTTTTTATAGCTTTAAGCTTTCCGCTTTCGTCCTTTATGAATTCCTTTACTGTTGTGCAGTAAATACGAGGATCGTGACCGAAAACTGCTATTGCTTCCTCCTGGCCGTAGTCAGTCTTGCAAACCCTTGGCCATTCCGGGAACGGATTATCAGCAGCACGTTCATCAGGAAGCTTCGGCATCATTTCGAGCTGAACAACTGACTTGCAGCCGTGACGAACTGATGTACCAACGCAGTCATTACCTGTATCACCGCCGCCGATGATAACAACGTTTTTATCCTTGGCTGAAATGTATTTTCCGTCGTTAAGACCAGAATCAAGGAAACTCTTTGTTGTAGCCTTAAGGAAGTCAACTGCAAAGTAAATACCCTCTGCATCACGTCCCTCAGCCTTGATGTCACGCGGATTTGATGAACCGCATGCAAGAACAACTGCATCAAATTCCTTAAGTATCTCGTCAGATGTAATATCCTTTCCTACATCTGTGCCAAGTCTGAATTCAACGCCTTCAGCCTTCATAAGATCTGTACGGCGGTCGATAATATGCTTTTCAAGCTTCATGTTCGGAATACCGTACATAAGAAGTCCGCCTGCACGGTCTGAACGTTCAAAAACTGTTACGCTGTGTCCTCTTTTGTTAAGAGTGTCAGCGGCAGCAAGTCCTGCAGGACCTGAACCGATAACTGCGACTTTCTTGCCGCTTCTTGTTTCAGGGATCTGCGGTTTGATAACACCGTTAAGGAATCCATACTCAATAATCGCATTTTCATTTTCCTTAACTGTTACCGGTGAATCATGTACTCCGCAGATACAAGCCTTCTCACAGAGAGCAGGACAAACACGTGAAGTAAATTCCGGGAAGTTGTTTGTCATAAGAAGGCGGCTTAAAGCCTGATCCTTCTGGCCACGGTAGAGAAGATCATTCCACTCCGGTATCAGGTTGTTAAGAGGACAACCTGATATCATACCGCAGAGCATTTTACCGTTCTGGCAGAAAGGAACACCACAGTCCATACATCTTGCTGCCTGTTCACGGCGATGTTCCTCTGAAAGCGGAACATGAAACTCGTTAAAATTCTTTATACGTTCAAGAGGCTTTTCAGCCTGACTGTCTGTTCTTGTAAATTCGAGAAATCCAGTTGCTTTACCCATGGTTTACGCTTCCTTCCTGATGAGTTCAAAGGCTTCGATCTCTGACTGTTCACGGCTTAAGCCCTTCATTTCGAATTCAGCTGCCACAGCCTGGATCTTTGCATAATCGTTTGGTATTACCTTCTTAACGCATGGCAGATAGTGTTCAGGATCTGCAAGGATCTTCTTAGCCTTTTCTGAACCTGTAGCCTCTGCATATTCTTTAATGATCGCCTTGAGTTCGTTTGAATCACTGCCAGCTGTAACTGCTTCGAGTGAAACAAGAGCCTTGTTGAGACGAGTGTAAAGGTCATGTTCCTCATCAAGAACATATGCAATACCGCCTGACATACCGGCAGCAAAGTTTTTACCTGTATGTCCGAGAATTACTGCGCGTCCGCCTGTCATGTATTCGCATCCGTGGTCGCCCACACCTTCGCAGACAGCGATCGCACCTGAGTTTCTTACGCAGAAACGTTCACCGGCAATACCGTTTATGAAAGCCTTACCGGATGTAGCACCGTAAAGTGCAACGTTACCAGCGATAATATTTTCATCAGCCCTGAAACCTGCGTTCTTCGGAGGGAACAGAACAAGCTTGCCGCCTGAGAGGCCCTTGCCGAAATAGTCGTTCGCATCGCCGCAGAGTTCAAGAGTGAGTCCCTTAGGAATGAAAGCACCGAAGCTCTGTCCGCCGCTTCCTGTACACTTAACTGTGAATGTATCATCTGCAAGTGCTGTCTCACCATGGATTCTTGTGATCTCGGCACCTGTAAGTG
Organism: Oscillospiraceae bacterium; assembly: GCA_045220685.1. Lineage (GTDB taxonomy): Bacteria > Bacillota > Clostridia > Oscillospirales > Ruminococcaceae > HUN007. The sequence goes on from JBGUVZ010000554.1 coordinate 1,989, forward strand.
TACCAACTGAACGGTCTGTATTTACTACATCTATTTCAATTTTCTTTGATGAACCTGACTTAAGAGCAGCGCCGAGCTTCTTCATGATAACTTTTCTGTCAACTGTCTTTTCAAGTTCAAAGTCGTAAACATCTTCAGGATCGAAGTGCTGCTTTTCTTCAGTATTTACACTTTCGAGAATTGCACTGAAGTCAATATTACTGTTATCAGCAGTGTCCTTTTTAACGAGAAGATCTGTACGGCCAACAAGTTCATCAACTGTGCGTACACCAAGCTTAGCCATGTATTCGCGTAATTCTTCAGCAACGAAGTGCATGAAGTTTACAATGTATTCAGGCTTGCCGGCAAAACGCTTACGGAGTTCAGGGTTCTGTGTTGCGATACCCATAGGGCATGTATCGAGGTTACATACACGCATCATTACACAGCCCATTGTTACCAGCGGAGCAGTTGCAAAACCGAATTCTTCTGCACCGAGGAGAGCAGCAACAAGAACGTCACGTCCTGTCATGAGCTTACCGTCTGTTTCGATTCTTACTCTTGAACGGAGACCGTTGAGAAGAAGTGTCTGGTGAGCTTCAGCAAGACCGAGTTCCCATGGAAGACCTGCGTTGTAGATTGAGCTCTTAGGAGCAGCACCTGTACCGCCGTCGTAACCGGAAATGAGAATTACCTGTGCACCGGCCTTTGCAACACCGGCTGCTACTGTACCTACACCTGCTTCGGAAACGAGTTTTACAGAAATTCTTGCATCGTCGTTTGCATTCTTAAGATCGTAGATAAGCTGTGCAAGGTCTTCGATAGAATAGATATCGTGATGTGGAGGTGGTGAAATAAGACCTACACCAGGAGTTGAATGACGTGTCTTTGCGATCCATGGATAAACCTTACCGGATGGAAGATGTCCGCCTTCACCAGGCTTTGCACCCTGAGCCATCTTGATCTGGATCTCCTTAGCTGATACAAGATATTCACTTGTAACACCGAAACGTCCTGAAGCAACCTGCTTGATAGCAGAGCACTTGTCTGAACGAAGACGCTCAGGGCTTTCGCCGCCTTCACCGCTGTTTGACTTACCGCCGATGCTGTTCATCGCAAGAGCCATACATTCGTGAGCTTCCTGTGAGATAGAACCGTAGGACATAGCGCCTGTCTTGAAACGCTTGCATATCTCTTCTACTGATTCAACTTCATCTATCGGGATACCGCCGTCCGGATCAAACTTAAAGTCGAGAAGACTTCTGAGTGTAAGTTCGCTGTCTTCGCGATTAAGGCATTCTGAATACTTCTTGAATGTCTCATAGTTGCCTGTCTTTGCAGCTTCCTGTAAAAGGTGGATAGTCTCAGGTGTGTAGAGGTGTTCGCTCTTTCCGCTTCTGAGCTTGTGGCTGCCGGCACTGTTTATATCGCTTCCTACATGGAGGCCAAGCGGATCGTAAGCTGCTGTATGGAGAGCCTCTGTACGCTGGCTTATCTCCTTGAGACCGATACCGCCGATGCGGCTTACAGTACCTGAGAAGTACTTATCGATAAGTTCCTTTGAAATACCAACTGCTTCAAAGAGCTTGCTTCCCTGATAAGACTGGATAGTTGAAATACCCATCTTGGAAGCTATTTTAACTATACCGTTGAGGATAGCACTGTTGTAGTCATCTTCAGCAGCATAGAAGTCCTTGTCAAGAGTTCCGTTATCAATAAGACCTCTGATTGTTTCGTGAGCAAGATAAGGGTTTACTGCACATGCACCGTAACCGAGAAGTGCTGCAAAGTGGTGAACTTCACGTGGTTCAGCACTTTCGAGAATCATACCAACTGCAGTACGCTTCTTTGTTGAAACGAGGTGCTGCTGAAGTGCAGCTACTGCAAGGAGTGAAGGGATCGGGCAGTGGAACTCATCAACGTCACGGTCTGAAAGGATGAGGATATCTGCACCTTCACGGTAAGCCTTGTCTGCATTTATGAAAAGTCTTTCGACTGCTTTTTCAAGTGGTGTACCTATATAGTATGTTATCGGAATAACTGCTACCTTGTGGCCCTTTACCTTCATGTTCTTGATCTTGAGCATGTCAGTTTCAGTAAGGATAGGGTTTTCTACTTTAAGTACCTGACAGTTTTCAGCACGTTCTTCAAGAATGTTGCCGTCACGTCCGATATATACGCTTGTGTCAGTAACTATTTTCTCACGGATAGCATCAAACGGAGGGTTTGTTACCTGAGCGAAGAGCTGACGGAAGTAGTTAAAAAGCGGTGGCTTGTGACCGTCAAGCGGAGGAAGCGGAATGTCGCTGCCCATTGATGCGATCGGTTCAGCACCTTTTTCAGCCATAGGAAGAATGCTTGTCATGATGTCTTCATATGAATAGCCGAAAGCCTTCTGAAGTCTTGCAAGTTCTTCCTTTGAATATGTCTGAACGCCCTTGTTAGGAATGTGGAGATCGTGGAGACGAACAAGACCTGCATCGAGCCATTCACCGTAAGGCTGACGTGAAGCATATGAAGCCTTGATCTCGCTGTCTTCGATGATGCGTCCTTCTACTGTATCTGCAAGGAGCATCTTGCCCGGACGGAGACGATCCTTCTTGATGATCTTGTCTGCAGGAATATCGATACATCCTGTTTCAGATGAAAGAATGAGGAATCCATCGCTTGTTACGCAGTAACGTGATGGTCTCAAACCGTTTCTGTCGAGAACAGCGCCCATTACATCACCGTCTGAGAAGAGGATAGATGCAGGACCGTCCCATGGTTCCATCATCGTAGCGTAGTACTGATAGAAATCGTACTTTGCCTTGGAGATTGTTCTGTCGTTCTTCCAAGGTTCCGGAATTGTGATCATTACTGCAAGCGGAAGAGGCATACCTGACATAACCATGAATTCGAGTGCGTTGTCAAGTCTTGCTGAGTCAGATCCGTTTACGTTGATAGCCGGAAGAATCTTAAGCATATCATTTTCAAGAGCTGCACATGTCATTGTTTCCTCACGTGCAAGCATCTTGTCTGCGTTGCCTGTAATTGTATTGATCTCACCGTTATGTACTATAAAGCGGTTCGGGTGAGCTTTCTGCCAGCTCGGATTTGTATTTGTCGAGAATCTGGAGTGTACCATTGCTATAGCTGAAGTAAACGCCTTATTCTGAAGATCTGAATAGAATCTTCTGAGTTCATCCACAAGGAACATACCCTTATATACTATAGTACGGCTTGATAAAGAACAGACATATGTTTCTTCGCTTGAATGTTCAAACTCACGTCTTGCAATGAAAAGCTTGCGGTCGAAGTCAAGACCTGCTTTCACATCTTCAGGACGCTTTACAATGGCCTGTATAATGTAAGGCATACTGTCAAGAGCCTTGTGCCCAAGTATAGACGGTGAAACCGGAACGTCTCTCCAGCAAATAAGCTCAAGTCCGTTCTTTTCTGTGATCATCTCAAAAAGTTTCTTAGCCTGGTTGCGCTTGAGTTCGTTCTGAGGCATAAAGAACATGCCTACACCGAAGTCCCCTTTTCCGCCGATATCATAACCAAGCTTTTTAGCTTCTGCAGTAAAGAAAGTGTACGGCATCTGTACAAGAATGCCTACGCCGTCGCCGGTCTTGCCTTCAGCATCTTTACCAGCACGGTGTTCAAGTTTCTCTACTATAGTAAGTGCATCTTCAACTACTCGTCTGGAAGCCTTACCACTGATGTTGACAACTGCACCAATACCACAGTTATCATGTTCAAAACGCGGACTGTAAAGTCCCTGCTGCTCGAATGGAGCCTCTGTTCTGAAATTGTCCATAATCATTCACTTTACCTTTCCGGTATGTCTCGCCGTTGAAACACATCGTAAATTCGAAATAAACAAAAAAAGACGCTCACAGCAGACACGTATGCCTGCTATGAACGTCGTTGTTCCTGTTCTATATATTAGCACTGTGAAGCACTGTTGTCAATAGAAAATAATTATGCAGGATAAGATTTGTGCAAATTCATTATTTGCATTGTGGATACGAAAAATAAACTGTAAGAGATGTAAAAATGCAAGAAAGCTATTGACAAGTTTCAAAATCAGAGTTATAATGGCATTGTAAACAGCAAGGGAGCTGCAGACGATAACTCTGTAGCTCCCTTTATCTTTTATTGACGTCAATAATTAAATATCTTACACGATGGGGTGTATAAAGCGGCGGATCCTTCCGAAGCTTTGTACACCCCATCATCTGTTTAATAATGATAAAACACACTTATTATTATACAGAAGCTGATATGCGAACTTCAGACAATGGCCGTCTGATTCGCATATCCGGCGACATACTTATTAATATAGTGAGTGTACGTCAGATCATTACTGATACTCATTATATTGACTCTACTTTAATTAATGCTCAGATCTTTTTGAGCAGAGAGGATGTTTATTATGGATGCTCAGACTATTATACAACAGGTCATGGAACAGACTGACCAGGAATTATTCGGTGTATGGTTCCTTATAGGCGCCCCACTTGTATTCTTTATGCAGGCAGGATTCGCAATGGTTGAAACTGGTTTCACCAGAGCCAAGAACGCCGGTAACATTATAATGAAGAACCTCATGGACTTCTGTATTGGTACAGTAGTATTCATCTTCATTGGTTTTGGTCTTCTCTTCGGTGAAGATCTCGTCGGAATAATCGGTAAGCCGGGATTTGATATTTTCACTTCATACGGCAGCTTCGACTGGTCAAACTTCGTTTTCAACCTTGTGTTCTGTGCAACAACAGCTACTATAGTATCAGGCGCAATGGCTGAAAGAACTAAGTTCCTTTCATACTGTGTTTACTCAGCAATCATCAGTGCGATCATCTATCCTATAGAAGCACACTGGGGCTGGGGCGGCGGCTGGCTCGCACAGTGGGGATTCCACGATTTCGCTGGTTCTGCTCACATCCACATGGTTGGCGGTATCGCAGCTCTCGTAGGTGCATCTATCCTCGGACCGAGAATCGGTAAATTCACAAAGAACAAGAAGGGCGAGATCAAGGTAAATGCTATTCCTGGTCACAACCTCACACTCGGTGCTCTCGGATGTTTCATCCTCTGGTTCGGCTGGTACGGATTCAACGGTGCAGCCTGTACTTCAGTAGATCAGCTTGGTTCTGTATTCCTTACAACAACAATTGCTCCGGCAGTTGCAACAGTAACATGTATGATCTTCACATGGCTCAAATACGGCAAGCCTGATGTTTCAATGTGTCTCAACGCTTCACTTGCAGGTCTCGTAGGTGTTACAGCTCCTTGTGATGTAACAGATGCAGTTGGTTCAGGTATCATAGGTATCGTTTCAGGCTTACTCGTTTGCTTCGGCGTATGGTTCCTTGATTACAAACTCCACATCGACGATCCGGTTGGTGCAGTTGCAGTTCACATGATGAACGGTATCTGGGGTACAATCGCAGTTGGTCTTTTCGCAAACCCGGCAGTTCCTGGCTATTCACTTGCAGATCAGAACGGCAACGAACTTGCTGGTCTCTTCTACGGCGGCGGCTTCGGTCTCCTTGGCAGACAGCTTACAGGTTTCCTCGTAATCGGCGTTTACACAGCAATCACAATGGCTATCGTATTCATTCTTATCAAGAAGACAATCGGTCTCCGTGCTTCAGAATATGAAGAAATCACAGGTCTCGATATCACAGAACATGGTCTTATGTCATCATACGCAGACTTCGCTCCATCACACAGCGACATGGGTCTTGCAGCAGCAAGAGAAGGCAAGGCAGCTGAAGCAGAAGCTCCGGCAGCTCCTAAGGTTCCTGTTGACAAGGCAATCGAAGTTGAAAACTATGTAACTCCTTCAGCTGACGGCAAGGAAAAGCTTACAAACGTAGTAGTAATCTTCAAGCAGGCAAAACTCCAGAACTTCATCGAAGCAATGGAAGCAATAGATGTAAAGGGTATCACAGTAACAAACGTTCTCGGATGCGGTATGCAGAACGGACAGCGTAACTACTACCGTGGTACTACAGTTGAAATGAACCTCCTTCCTAAGGTAAAGGCAGAGATCGCAGTTTGCGCAGTTCCTGTTGAAAAGGTAGTAAACGCTGCTAAATCTGCTCTCTACACTGGTAACTACGGCGACGGTAAGATGTTCATCTATGACATCGAAAACGTAATCAAGATCCGTACAGGTGAAGAAGGCTACAATGCACTCCACGATTCAGAAGAGTGGGAAAAATCATAATAGCTGACCTGGCAGTCACGGGTAATCATTTTTGATACACTTCTCCAAAACCCGTGACCGCCTCTTCATAAATGTATAAAAAAGGGAGAAATCAAGCAAATGTCTAAATTCATTTTCGTTACAGGCGGAGTCGTTTCAGGACTTGGCAAGGGTATAACAGCTGCATCGCTCGGCAGACTTCTCAAACAGCGCGGCTACAAAGTCACGATCCAGAAGTTTGATCCGTACATCAACGTTGACCCGGGAACCATGTCACCCTTTCAGCACGGAGAAGTTTTCGTAACTGATGACGGTGCTGAAACAGACCTTGACCTTGGTCACTACGAACGTTTCGTTGATGAAAATCTTTCAGTTCATTCAAATGTAACTACCGGTAAAATTTACTGGAACGTTATTACGAAGGAACGCCGCGGCGATTATCTCGGCGGTACTGTACAGGTAATTCCTCATATAACAAACGAGATCAAGGACAGAGTTTACAGTGCGGCAAACGAAGCCGGAGCTGATGTTGTAATCACAGAAATCGGCGGTACGGTCGGTGATATTGAATCGACACCTTTTCTTGAAGCAATACGTCAGGTAGGAACTGAACAGGGACGTGAAAATGTATGCTACATCCACGTAACTCTTGTTCCTTACATTGCAGGATCAGAAGAACTTAAATCAAAACCTACTCAGCATTCCACCAAGGAACTTCTTTCTATCGGCATTCAGCCTGATGTTATCGTCTGTCGTACGGAAAAACGTATTCCGGATGACATGGCAGCAAAGATAGCACTTTTCTGCAACATCCGCAAAGAGGATGTTATTCAGAATCTCACAGCCCCTTCCCTGTATGAAGTTCCGCTGTGGCTCGAAAATGAAGGACTTGCCCGTTCAGTGTGCAGGCGTCTGGGATTACCGGATACTGAACCTGATCTTACCGAATGGACTGACATGGTACGCCGTGCCGAAAATGCCGACAAGGAAGTAACGATCGGACTTGTCGGAAAATATGTTGAGCTTCACGATGCATATCTTTCAGTTGCAGAAGCTCTCCGCCACGGTGGTATAGCAAATGATTCATCTGTAAATATAAAATGGATCGACTCGGAAGAGATCACGGACGAAAATGCAAAGGAAACATTTGCAGACTGCGACGGTATAATCGTTCCGGGAGGATTCGGACAGCGTGGTATTGAAGGTATGATCACTTCAATAAAATATGTCCGCGAAAACAAGATCCCGTTCTTCGGTATCTGTCTTGGAATGCAGATGACAGTAGTTGAATATGCAAGAAACGTTTGCGGTCTTGCAGGAGCAAACTCCGCAGAATTCGGCGAAACTCCTTACCCTGTTATCGATATAATGGAAGAGCAGAAAAATATTTCTGAAAAAGGCGGTACAATGCGACTTGGTCTTTATCCTTGCAAACTTGCAAAGGATTCAAGGGTCAGAAGCATTTACGGAGATGAACTTATCTACGAACGTCACCGTCACCGCTACGAATTCAACAATGCATTCCGCAAGGCACTTACAGCAAACGGCCTGAAGATCGTCGGTCTTTCACCAGATGAAAAGCTGGTCGAAATAGTTGAACTTCCTGATCACCCGTGGTTCGTCGGCGTACAGTTCCACCCTGAATTCAAATCAAGACCGAACAAACCGCAGAAGCTCTTTGCAGATTTTATAAAGGCTTCTCTTGAAAATAAATAATAAGTTCTAACAGGATTTGCAAAGCAAATCCTGAAAACGGGTCCGGGGCGAAGCCCCTCCCCCTTCCTGCTGCGAGGCGCAGCCGAAGCAGCACTTACAAAGTTAAATAATTTTAAAATAAACTGGAGGAATTAAAAATGGAAAAGGTTACTGAGTATTTTGGTTCAATGGTATTTGACGAAAGAGTAATGAAAGCTACACTTTCTGATAAGGTTTACAAGTCACTTAAGAGAACAATCGACAGAGGCACACCACTTGATATTTCTGTAGCAAATGCAGTTGCTGCAGCAATGAAAGACTGGGCAATCGAAAAAGGTGCTACTCACTACACACACTGGTTCCAGCCAATGACCGGTGTAACTGCTGAAAAGCACGACAGCTTTATCTCACCTGCACCTGACGGAAGAGTAATCATGGAATTCTCAGGAAAGGAACTCGTCAAGGGCGAACCTGACGCTTCCTCATTCCCTTCAGGCGGACTCAGAGCTACTTTCGAAGCAAGAGGATACACAGCATGGGATCCTACTTCATATGCATTCATCAAGGACGGAACACTTTACATTCCTACAGCATTCTGTTCATACACAGGTGAAGCACTCGACAAGAAAGTACCTCTTCTCCGTTCCATGGAAGCACTCAGCCGTCAGGCTATTCGTGTTCTCAAGCTTTTCGGAAACGATACAGTCCGCAGCGTACGCTGCTCAGTAGGTCCTGAACAGGAATACTTCCTCGTTGACCGTGAAATGTGGAAAAAGCGTAAGGACCTCGTAATGACAGGCCGTACACTTTTCGGTGCAATGCCTCCTAAGGGTCAGGAAATGGAAGACCACTACTTCGGTTCTATCAAGACAAGAGTAGCTGAATACATGGCTGACCTCGACAAGGAACTCTGGAAGCTCGGCATCCTCGCTAAGACAAAGCACAACGAAGTTGCTCCTGCTCAGCACGAACTCGCTCCTATCTACAAAACAACAAACATTGCTGCTGACCACAACCAGCTCACAATGGAAGTTATGAAGAAAGTTGCTGAAAAGCACGGTCTTGTATGCCTCCTCCACGAAAAGCCATTCGAAGGCGTAAACGGTTCAGGTAAGCACAACAACTGGTCAATTTCAACAGATACAGGAATCAACCTCCTCTCACCTGGTGAAACACCTTACGAAAACGCTCAGTTCCTCCTCTTCCTTGCAGCAGTTATCAAGGCTGTTGATGAATATCAGGATCTTCTCAGACTTTCAGTTGCTACAGCAGGCAACGACCACCGTCTCGGTGCAAACGAAGCTCCTCCGGCTGTAATTTCTATCTTCCTTGGCGACGAACTCACAGAGATCCTCGAAGCTATCGAAAATGATACACCTTACGGCGGCGCGGCTAAGGAAAAGATGAAACTCGGTGTTGACGTTCTTCCTCAGTTCAGCAAAGATACAACAGACCGTAACCGTACATCACCTTTCGCATTCACAGGCAACAAGTTCGAATTCCGTATGCTCGGTTCTTCAAACAGTATCTCATGCGCTAACATCCACCTCAACGGTGCAGTTGCTGAAGTACTTGAAAAATTTGCTGACGAACTTGAAAAGGCTTCTGACTTTGAATCAGCTCTCCACGATCTTATCAAGCGCACAATAAAAGAACACAAGAGAATCATCTTCAACGGCAACGGTTACGATGACAAGTGGATCGCTGAAGCTGAAAAGCGCGGTCTTTCAAACCTCAGGACAACAGCTGACTGCATGCCGAAGATCTGCGACAAGAAGAACGTTGACATGCTCACATCACAGGGTATCTTCACAGAAGCTGAGATCCACTCAAGATGCGATATCATGCTTGAAAACTACGTTAAGTCAGTAAACATCGAAGCTGCTACAATGGTAGACATGGCACGCAAGGAGATCATCCCTGCAGTTTCAAAGTTCGCTTCTGACACAGCTTCTGCAGTAGCAGTTAAGAAGAGTGTTTGTGACAGCGCATGCAAGTATGAAACACGCCTTGTTTCTGAACTTACAGATCTTATCGACCAGATGGATGAAGCTACAACAAAGCTTGAAGCTATCGTTTCTGAACTCAAGAAGATCGAAGATGTAAGAAGCCAGTCAGAATTCGTTCGTGACGAAATGCTCCCTGCTATGGATACTCTCCGTGCAGCAGCTGACAAGGCTGAAACAAAGACAGCTGAAAATTACTATCCATTCCCAGCTTACGACCAGCTCCTCTTCGGTGTCTGATAAACACTAGCAGGGATCTAACGGGGAAAGACAACGGGGCTTCGCTCCGTACCCTCAGAAAAGTCTTCATTAATAGTATAATACATCGCTTAAGGGCAGCCATTTCCGGTCTTTCGGAGAGGGCTGCCCATGAGTGGTATTGAAAGGAGTATAATTTCTACCATGAAATTTACAAAAATGCATGGCTGCGGCAATGATTATGTTTATGTGAACTGTTTCGAGGAAACAGTAACAAATCCGGAACAGATCGTCGGAGCAATCAGTGACAGACATTTCGGCATCGGTTCAGACGGACTTGTACTTATCTGCCCGAGTGACGTGGCTGACTGCAGAATGAGAATGTTCAATCCGGACGGAAGTGAATCTGAAATGTGCGGAAACGCTATCCGCTGCGTTGCTAAATACGTATATGACAGAAGCATCATCCACCACAGCCCGATAACAGTTGAAACACTTGCCGGAATAAAGAGCATAGAAGTACATACCGATGAAAATGACGTTGCTCAAAAGCTGACAGTTGACATGGGTATCCCGATAACAGAAGCTGCAGAAGTTCCTGTAATCGCAGACAACTCCCCTGTTACTGATCTTAAGCTCAGTGCTTTCGGCAGAGATTTCACATTCACCTGCGTTTCAATGGGAAATCCGCATGCAGTAACATTCATTGACGAAGACGTAAAGAGCTTTGAAGTGGAACGCTTCGGAAAGGTCTTTGAAACTGACAAGCATTTTCCAAGGCGTTCGAACATTGAGTTCGTCAAGGTCGTTTCCCCTGAACGTTTACAAATGCGTGTATGGGAAAGAGGCACCGGCGAAACTCTCGCCTGCGGAACCGGTACATGCGCAACAGTCGCTGCAGCATGCTTAAACGGTATCTCACCGAGAAAGCCTGTAACAGTAGAACTTCTCGGCGGCGAACTCGTTATCGAATGGAAGGAAAGCAACAACCACCTCTACATGACTGGTCCCGCAACATTCGTATACGACGGTGAATGGAATAAGTAAAAAGGAGTAATAACAATGGCAAAATTTAATGAAAATTTTCTTAATTTAAAGGAAAGCTACCTTTTCAGTGAAGTAGCAAAGAAAGTAAAGGCGTTCCAGGAAGCACACTCTGACAGAAACGTTATAAGACTCGGTATCGGCGACGTTACACTCCCACTCGGAAAAAGCGTAGTTGAAAGCATCCATTCAGCAGCTGATGAAATGGGAAAAGCTGAAACATTCCGCGGCTACGGTCCTGAACAGGGCTACGATTTCTTAAGAAAAGCAATTGCCGCTCACTACAAAGAGATCGGCGCTGAAGTAGATGAAGACGAGATCTTCGTATCTGACGGTGCAAAATCTGATACAGGTAATATAACTGACCTCTTCTCAGCAGACAATACAGTACTCATCCCTGATCCGGTTTATCCTGTTTACGTTGATACAAACACCATGAACGCAAGAAACATCATCTATATTGCCGGAAACAAGGAAAACGGATTCCTTCCTATGCCTGACAAGAACGTTCACGCAGACATCATTTACATCTGCTCACCAAACAACCCGACAGGTGCATGCTACAACAAGGCACAGCTTAAGGAATGGGTAGACTACGCTCTTGCAAACGATGCAGTTATCCTCTTTGACTCAGCTTACGAAAGCTTCATTTCTGATGATTCACTTCCGAAGACTATTTTCACTATTGAAGGTGCAAAAAAATGCGCCGTTGAATTCTGCTCACTTTCAAAAACTGCAGGATTTACAGGCACAAGATGCGGTTACACAGTCGTTCCGAAGCAGATCGTTTCAAAGTCATCAGACGGCAGAGAAATGAGTCTCAACAAGATGTGGAACAGACGTCAGTGTACAAAATTCAACGGCGTTCCGTACATCGTTCAGCGTGCGGCAGAAGCTGTATTCAGCGAAGCAGGACGTAAGGAAGCAAAGGAAATGACTGCTCACTACATGGTAAATGCAAAGATCATTTCTGACACAATGACAAAGCTCGGAATCAACTTCACAGGCGGCATCAACTCCCCTTACATCTGGTTTGAATGCCCGTTCGGAATGAACAGCTGGGAATTCTTCGACTTCATGCTCGAAAAGACCGGCGTTGTAGGTACACCGGGTGCCGGCTTCGGCAAAAACGGCGACAACTGGTTCCGTCTCACTGCATTCAACAACAAAGAAAATACAACAGAGGCTATGAAGAGATTCGAAACTCTGTTTGAAGGCAAGTAATTCTTTATCACATAAATTTTAATATCCCTCCAGATAACAAACTGAATATACATAAAAAATCCCGCTCGGTAAAACGAACGGGATTTGTGTTTTATATTGAATTTTTAATCTGCTGTCACAGGTTCTGTTATTTTCTTCGTCTTTCCGGAAAACGGGCATAATACGCTTCCTTATCAGCATACATACGTTCATCTGCTATATGCATAGCCTTGCGTATGTCCCCTTCTCCGTTATCGTAATAAAAACCAAGGGCAAAGCTGATATTATTAATATCTTCTGAATCCTTACGTAGTTTTTCAACTCGTTTTTCAAGCTCTTCACGAGACGTTTCGGAATCGATTATCATAAA
>JBGUVZ010000555.1:0-9795 GCA_045220685.1 Oscillospiraceae bacterium
CTTCAGCCTTGTCTGGGAGATCTCTCTGAGGGTATTTTGTCTCATAGTAATCAGGTGTGTTTTTTATATCCGGGAACAAAAGCTCCGCAAACTCTTCATTTGTCATTTATATTCCTCCTGTTTTCAATATCCATTGTTATCTGATTTTTCAGCGCATCAAGAGAATCGAACTTTCTCTCCGGACGCAGAAAATCAGAAAAGCTCACTTCCAGCACCTTACCGTAAAGATCACCGGAAAATCCGAGAATATGTGTCTCGGCAAGAGGCTTACATTCCTTCTCAACAGTAGGCTTCACGCCTATATTTGTGATGCTGTCATACTGTTTTCCGTCAATGACCACACTCGTCGCATAGACACCGTATGCCGGTATGAGCTGTCCTTCATCAAAGGACTGATTTATGGTTGGAAAATCTATCGTTCTTCCTATATGGTTACCGTCTTCGACGGATCGTTTTATCTTATAGCTGTATCCGAGAAGTGCATTTGCCTTTTTCACGTCGCCTTCCGAAAGAAGCTCCCTTATCCGTGATGAGGAAACAACATTTCCGTCCACCACAACAGGATCAACGGTGCTCACTTCAAAACCGTACTTCTTTCCGTATTCCTTAAGCGCCGCAACATCTCCTGCCGCACCTTTTCCGAATCTGAAATCGCGTCCGCAGACTACCTTTGCAGCGTTCATCTGTCCGGCGAGCACGACCTTTGCAAATTCCTCCGGCTCATAATCCTTAAGTCCGGAAAAATCAGCACAGAAGATATTTTTTATACCTGCATTCCTGATCATGTCAAGCTTCAGTCTGTTGGGAACAACGTATCTGTAGCTTTTCCCGTGCTTGTCACCGAGACTTTCGGAATCAAACGTAAACACGGCCGCTTCCGTGCCGTGTTCATCAAAGCTTTCTGCCCTTTCAAAAACCGCTCTGTGGCCAATGTGTACGCCGTCAAACATACCGAGGGCCACCGCTGTCTTTTTACCTGAAAAATCTTTTATGTCCAATAAAAAACTCCTCTTTCTGATACAGGGAATTTGTTGTGTTTATGCGAAGTTTTTGAACACTCTCAGACAATCATCCTTTACGAAGGCAAGTCCGATAAAGGTCTTTTCATCGGAAAAAACTCTGTAGCGTACCGACTCGTCCTTCTGATTTATGCCGAGTTTTTTTGTGTATAACTTCACGCCGTTTCTGTAAAGCTTTGTGTCATTCGCATTCAGATACAAAGCCGGCAGTTCCTCAAAAACGCGTTCAACCGGAAGAAGCAGACTTTCCGCCTTTCCTTCGTCAGCGAGTTTCTGCACCTCGTCAAGCGTAACAGTTCCGGAAAGTTCAAAACCGTTTGAAACTGTACGGACAAGTGCAGTCATAACACCGCCGCAGCCAAGCTTTATACCAATGTCATGTATTATTGTTCTTATGTAAGTTCCCTTGGAACATTCTATGTAAAACACGCCTTCCTTTGTCTCTTCGGAATACTCCTCGAGAACGAGTGAGAAAACCGTGATCTGTCTTGGTTCACGTTCAACTTCTATGCCCTGTCTTGCAAGTTCATAGAGTCTTTTTCCGTTTACCGAAACTGCAGAGTACATAGGCGGTACCTGCATTATGTCTCCTGTAAATTCAGGCAGAAGTTTTTCTATGTCAGATGCCGTGCAGTTTACTTCGGCACTTTTCAGCACCGTACCGGATGAGTCCTGGGTATCGGTCTGTTCACCGAGTTTAAATGATGCACGGTAAGCCTTGCTGCTGTCCGGCATGATGTCGCAGGCTTTTGTCGCATTGCCCACGAAAACCGGAAGCACGCCGGTCGCCATAGGATCAAGTGTACCGGCATGGCCTATTTTCTTTGTTTTGAGTATGCCGCGGAGCTTTGCCACCACATCGAATGAGGTAAAACCCTGTGGCTTGTTTATACACAGTATGCCGTTCATTTATTCACCCATAGCCTTTTCGACAGCTGCGACCAGCTGCTTTTCAGCTTCTTCAAGTGACGCCTTTACAAGACAGCCTGACGCGCAGACATGTCCGCCGCCGCCGAATGTCTGGCACACAGCTGAAACATTCACTTTACCTGCTGAACGCATCGATACCTTGTATTCTCCCGGCTTCTTTTCCTTTATCGTAACAGCGACTTCAACGCCCTGTATCTGAAGCGGGAGTCCGGCAACACCGTCAAATTCCTCATCGGGAACACCAATGGTGCTGCGCAGTTCCTCAGTTACGGAAATAACTGCGATACGGTCACCGGCATACATGTTCATGTTGCCGAGCAGATGCTGTTCGAGCTTTATTCTCGCACGGCTCTTGATGTCGAACATCTCGCGGTTAATACGTGCAAAGTCGAAATCATATCCGCCGATGAGCTTACCTGCTATCTCGTGGGCTTCCCTTGATGAATTGCTGAACTTGAAGCATCCTGTATCAGTTGCAATACCTGTGTAGAGGCACTTTGCAATTCTGTTGTCGAGTTCAAGACCGAGCTCTTCAAAAAGGCAGAACAGAACTTCACAGGCTGCTGAAGCTTTTCCGTTTAAAAGCGTATTCTTCGCATACATGATGTTTGAAACATGATGGTCGATGCAAAGATCCACTCTGTCTGCGTAAACGTCCTTAAGATCACCGAGAAGATTCGGGTCAGCTATGTCAACGGCTATAACGGAATCCGGTTCAAAACTCTCCGGTTCCTCATAGCCCTCACTTAAGAACTCATATCTTGCATTCATTCCGTCCGGCAGGATAACTGCCGCTTTTTTATTCATCTTCCTAAGAGCAAAGTAGAGTGCAAATCCGGAACCCATTGTATCACCGTCCGGACTCTGATGAGTGAGTATGTGAACGTTGTCACAGGCTTTTATGATCTCTGCTGCCTGTCTGTAATCTATCTGCATAATACACTTTCCTTTTCGGTTCTGTCACTGGTCTGACTTTCCGCACCGCAGGGCAGCGGGAACATTTCCGCTTACCCTTCCGGTACATTTATTCAGCTTCGTCTTCCTTTGTACTGTCGCTGTGATCGAAGTTTTCGATAATCTTGTTTATCTCACTGCTGCGTTCAATTGAGTTGTCAGCGATGAACTTGAGTTCAGGGCTCTTGCGCATCTTAAGACGCGCAAAAAGCTCTCTTTTTATATAACCGGAAGCACTTGTAAGTCCCTTAACGGACTCCTTCGCTTTTTCAATGCCTTCGAAGCTTGAAACATAAACCTTGCAGTGTGAAAGGTCGTTAGAAAGATCCACTCTTACAATAGTAAGAAATTCCGCAATTCTAGGATCCTTCAGCTCACGCATGATGGCAGTCAGTTCTCTCTTTATATCTTCACCAAGTCGTCCTGCTTTAAAACTTGCCATAATCTATCCCCTATTAATCCTCTCTGTATTCCTCCATGATGAAGGCTTCGAAAATATCGCCTTCCTTGATGTCGTTGAAGTGTTCGAGACCGATACCGCATTCGAAACCGGATGAAACTTCCTTCGCATCATCCTTGAAACGCTTAAGGCTGTCGATCTTGTCTTCGGCAATGATGATACCGTCACGAACAACTCTGATCTCGCACTGTCTTGTAACCTTACCGTCAAGCACATATGAACCTGCGATAGTACCAACGTTTGAGATCTTGTATACCTGTCTTACTTCGATACGTCCCATGAGGTTTTCTCTGAACTTCGGAGCAAGCATACCCTTCATAGCTGTTTCGATCTCTTCTATTGCATCGTAGATGATTCTGTAGAGACGGATGTCGATGCCGTCCTTCTTTGCGTTTTCTGCAATTACAGGATCAGGTCTTACGTTGAATCCGATGATGATAGCATTTGAAGCGTTGGCGAGCATGAGGTCACCTTCAGTAATTGTACCAACACCGCCGTGGATAACTCTTACGCGTACTTCGTCGTTTGAAAGCTTTTCAAGTGACTGTGTAACGGCTTCAACAGAACCCTGTACGTCAGCCTTGACGATAAGAGGAAGTTCCTTGATGTCGCCTTCAGCGATCTGGCTGAAGAGGTTGTCAAGTGTAACCTTCTGGTAAGCCTTGAAGTGCTCTTCCTTGGCTTCGTGCTTTCTCTGTTCAACGAGTTCACGTGCAAGTCTTTCGTCTTCAACAGCGTTGAATGTATCACCTGCGCTTGGTACTTCAGCGAGACCTGTAATCTCAACAGGAACTGATGGACCTGCAGACTTAACTTCCTTGCCCTTGTCGTTTGTCATAACTCTTACACGGCCAACTGATGTACCTGCGATGATGATGTCGCCCTGGTGGAGTGTACCGTTCTGAACGAGAAGTGTTGCGATAGGACCGCGGCCCTTGTCGAGTCTTGCTTCGATAACAGCACCCTTTGCAAGTCTGTTCGGATTAGCCTTGAGTTCACGGAATTCAGCAACGAGGAGTACGTTTTCAAGGAGTTCCTTAATACCTTCGCCTGTCTTTGCTGATACAGGCACGCAGATGATGTCGCCGCCCCATTCTTCGATAACGAGACCGTGTTCTGTGAGTTCCTGCTTAACCTTATCCGGATTAGCGCCTTCCTTATCCATCTTGTTGATAGCAACGATGATAGATACGTTTGCAGCCTTAGCATGGTTGATAGCTTCAACTGTCTGAGGCATGATACCGTCATCGGCAGCAACAACGAGGATTGCGATATCTGTTACAGATGCACCACGGGCACGCATTGCTGTGAATGCTTCGTGACCAGGAGTATCGAGGAATGTGATGTGCTTTTCACCAACACGAACCTTGTAAGCACCGATGTGCTGTGTGATACCGCCGGCTTCTGAATCTGTTACGTGAGCCTTTCTGATGTTGTCGAGAAGTGATGTCTTACCGTGGTCAACGTGACCCATAACAACAACGACAGGATCTCTTTCGACCATATCTTCTTCAGAGTCGTTGTCATCGATAAGTCTTTCCTCGATAGTAACGATAACTTCCTTTTCAACCTTTGCACCGAGTTCTTCTGCGATGAGTGCAGCTGTATCGAAGTCGATCTCTTCATTTATTGAAGCCATTACGCCGAGGCCCATGAGCTTCTTGATAACTTCGGAAACTGTAACCTTAAGACGTGAAGCGAGTTCGCTTACAACTATGCTGTCAGGAATGAGAACCTTGAGCTGCTGCTTTCTTGCTCTTTCGAGTTCAAGACGGCGGAGCTTTTCAGTTTCAGTCTCCTTCTTTGAAAGATGCTTGTTCTTCTGTGCAGACTTCTGATTGATTTTCTGCTTCTTTGTGTAATTGTCCTTGCTGTGACTCTTAGGAGCGATCTGTTCGTATCTTTCGTTGTACTTGTCGAGTTCAACGTAGCTTCCTCGTGTGTCAACAGTTCTGACTGATCTTTCCGGAACAGCTGACGCCATGTTTGCTGTAAGGCTTGTCTTTTCGCCGCGCTGGTTTGATCCGCTCTTTTCTTCCGGCTTGCGTACTGGCTTTGGCTGCTTCTGCTGAAGCGGTCTTGAAAAGTCCTTCTGCTTTTTAGGCTGCTGCTTTGGTGATTCAGTATCTGGTATGCTGTTATTCTTTTGATTCATATTCTCTACCGATTCCTTCTTATCATCAGCTTTGCTTTCTTCCTTAACTGGTTTAACCGTTTCTTCAGTTTTCTTTTCAGTCTTCTCAGCCTTTACAGGTTTTTCAGCCGGCTTTTCTGTCTGCTTCGGAGCAGCTTTTTCGACTGGCTTCTCTGCCTGCTTTTCAGCTGGTTTTTCTGCAGGTTTTTCCTGAGCCTTTGGTTTCTTGTTCTCAGGCTTTTTATTTTCTGCAGGAGCACTCTTTTCTTCCTTCTTTTCAGGCGCTTTTGCTTCCTGCTTTTTATTTCTCTGTTCAAAGTAGGCATCCAGGCTGGCTACCTGATTCTCCTGTGTGAAATGTTCAAGAACTAAATTTATCTCTTCTTCAGTAAGAGTAGATGAAGGTTTCTTCTTTACATCAGAAAACTCTCCCATAAGTTCTGCAACATCATTTCCTGATACACCGAGATCCTTTGCCAGATCGCTTATCTTGATTTTTTTTAACATTCTATAAGATACCTCCTGATTTTATATATTTTCAGACGTTATTATCCTCACGTGCCTGTTCTGCGTATTCCTTGAGCTTACGGGCAAATCCCGCGTCGCAGACTGCCATAACGCCTGCCTTTCGTCCGATACTGTTTCCTATGTCCTCCATGGTGAAAGGAAGTTCCACAAGCGGCACACCGCCTTTTTCACACATGAAAGATGTTTCCTTGAGAGTCTTCGGGGAAACGTCTGACGTTACCATAACGCAGGCTGCCTTTCCTCCGGTGACTGATTCCTTTGAAACGTCGAAACCCTTTGCGAGACTGCCGGACTTTGCACACATGGTAAAAAGATTAAAGAATTTTTCCCTGTAATTCATCTTCAAACTCCTTGTACAGCTCGTCGCTTATCTCACATCCGAAGGATCTTGCTATGCGTCCGGACTTTCTTGCCTTGGCGAGGCATTCCTTATCGGGACAGATATATGCCCCTCTTCCGTTCAGACGGCCTGTAAAGTCAAGCTTTACTTCATTTTCAGCAGTCCTTACTATTCTGATAAGCTCTTTCTTGGGTTTCATTTCACTGCATCCGCAGCACATTCTTTCAGGTATTTTCTTTACACCCATTTTTTATTCCTCAGAAGTTTCCTGTTCGCCGTCGAGTTCAGGAAGATCGAGAATTGTTTCTTCCTCTGCGGCAGTGTCTTCTGCCATTTCAAGTTCTTCATTCTTTGCTTCTTCAGCAGCCTTTGCAGCTTCGGAAACAGGCTTGATATCTATCTTGTATCCTGTAAGTTTTGCAGCAAGCTTTGCGTTCTGGCCTCTGTTACCGATAGCGAGTGAAAGCTGGCCGTCAGGAACGATTACTGTACATGCCTTTGCTTCTTCATCGATCATAACCTTTGTTACTTCAGAAGGAGCGAGTGACTTAGCAATGAATTCCTCAGGATTTTCGCTGTAAACAACGATGTCGATCTTTTCGCCGTTGAGTTCATTAACGATGTTTGTGATTCTTGATCTCTTTGGACCGATACATGCGCCGATAGCATCAACGTCAGGATTCTTTGAACATACTGCGATCTTTGTTCTTGATCCTGCTTCACGTGAGATTGACTTTATTTCAACTGTTCCGTCATATATTTCAGGTACTTCAAGTTCGAAAAGTCTCTTTACAAGATCCTTGTGGGTTCTTGAGATCTTGACGATAGGCTTCTTTTCCTTGCTTACGATGCCTGTGATGTAAACCTTGACTGTCTGGCCTTCCTTAAGTGTTTCGCCAGGGATCTGGTCGTTCTTGAAGAGGTAAAGTTCAGTCTTGTCATAAACGAGAGTAGCTGTTCCGCGGCTTGGTTCGATCTGTGTGATCTTTGCGCTGATACATTCATTTTCCTTGCTCTGGAACTGATTGAGAAGATTTTCACGGTTTATTTCGCGGAGATCAGTCTTGATCTGCTGCTTTGCAGCCTGTGCAGCTGCTCTGCCGAACTGTGCTGTATCGATCTTCACAGCAACGTTTCCGCCGATCTCAGCAGAAGGATCGATCTTTCTTGCATCGTCAATGAAGATCTCGTTGTCGTCGAGCGGTTCGTCGTCAACTACCTGCTTGATGATGCTTATCTCGAAAACCTTTGTGTCAGGATCGATGTTGATGTTGATGTTTTCGCAGTCAGGATAAGCCTTCTTTACAGCCTTCATGAGAGCTGTCTTAATCTTTTCCGCAAGAACCTCAATGTCAACGCTGTTCTCATCTCCGAGCACCTTAAGTGCGTCAAAAAAACCCTTATTCATTTTTTTAATCTACCTCCGGATATTTTAATTAAAATCGAATTCCACGTATAGTCTTATATATGTGATATCGGAAAGAGAAAGTTTTGTTTCCTCTTCTCCTGTTTTTATTGTTACTGATTCCTTATCGTAAGCGGCAAGCGTACCGATAACGTCCTTGCTGCCGTTTACAGCCATAAAGAGATGCGCTCTTACGTCCATGCCCATGCAGGCTTCAAAATGTTCTTCCCTTACGAGTTCCCTTTCGAGTCCGGCTGAACCGACTTCAAAAATATAGCCTTCCTTAATAGGGTCAAGTTCGTCGAGTTTATCGTTAAGCGGTCTTGTCATCGCTTCGCAGTCGTCGATGTCGATGCCGTCCTCCTTGTCGATAAACACTCTCAGGTACCACTCGGCGCCTTCCTTGACGTACTGAATATCCCAGATGTCATAGCCCAGTTCATCTGCGATAGGTTTAGCCATGTCAAAGATCTTCTGCTCGGTGTTACCGTATTTTTTAATCTTCAAACGCATTTACCTCCATACATAAACGAAAGGCCGGAAGCAATTCCGACCTTTCCATCTTATCATACTATGCAATATTATACCACATATTTTCGAAGAAATCAATAGCTGATTCTTATAGGTATACCAATTTTACAGACTTTTAATGGCCACATAATGAGTATATTCCACAACCGGACCGGTATGTATGCCTTAAAAACCATATCATCACGCTGTAAGCATCTTCATCAGTATCAGATAATCGAGGATATTCACGTTTCCGTCCTGACTTAGATCGGCATTTTTCCAGTTCGGCAGAGTTTTATATTCCTTAGCCATGAGATATTTCCAGAGGTACACAAGGTCGGCGGAATTTATCTGGCCGTCAGCATCGGCATCTCCGGGAGTTATCTTTATATTATAGTGTTCATTAACGATCGCATCCGCAGCTCCGGCTGCCTTCAGCATAAAATCTTCATCTATGAAATCAACATCAGGATCATAGTCGGATGTGCTTGTAAAAATCACAAGAATGTACGGAACATCCCCGTCCACATAGCAGGCCTCATGATACACATATGCCACCTGACCGTACTTTATAGCAACATCCGTACCGTATTTTCCGAGAACCGATCTTGAAACCACATCTTCCGAATTGCAGAGCGCATCCCACGCGACAGACCAGGCTTCGCCGTCCGATGAATGACGCACCATCTGTTCCATAGAAACGCGGGCGAATTCCGCAGTGATATCCGGCCAGCGGGGAGACGGCGTTCCGAGGGTAATACTGTAACCCCATTCCTTTATCATGCTGTTGAAGCCTTCAGTTCCGAAAAAATATACAAGCACATCATAGGCAACATTGTCCGAATAACGAAGCATGTAGTCGAGAAGCTGTCGCACGGTATACTCTTTTCCTTCCCCGTTATGGCGGATGACACCCGTTCCCTTGTGGTACCATGAAGAAGTATATGTAAAAGTATCATCGAGAGATTTTTTACCCGCTTCGATCTCCCGGCAGACAAACACCGCATACGGCAGCTTGATAACACTCGCACAGAACACCGGCGAATTCGCATTGTACGAATACAGCTCCTCGCCGTCCATAGTACAGATCTGAACAGCGCAGAAATTACGGTAATTCTTCGTAAGTTCATCCATATCAGAAATGGCATCCGCCGAAATATCCGTGATCATCGCGGTACTGCAGAAGATGAAATATACGAGAACGGTCACCGAAATAAAAAACGCAGAAATTCTTTTTATCACACAATCCATAAAATCCCCCCATTTTTATTTCTATTATATCATTTCTGCGGTAACATATCTACCATAAAAACTTTCACATGATAAATTGTCAAGAAAATTATACTTGACAAGTGTAATCGAAAATGATATCATTAGTTCATGAATAGCGAAATAATGAGGTGAGCATGTGATTATACTGGATGTAAAACTAAATCATATATATGGATTTGATGATTTCCATATTAATTTTACTTATCCGAAAAAGATTGTCGGATCAATTATAGAAGATGAATT
>JBGUVZ010000556.1:0-6593 GCA_045220685.1 Oscillospiraceae bacterium
CAAATATCTTCATGCGGAACGCTGACCCCATTGTGGACCTTATTACCTTCGGGCTGTAAAGTTCACAGCTTTCGGAAAGAATAACTCCGTCCATTCCCACTGCATCTGCAGTTCTTATAATCATTCCAAGATTCCCCGGATCCTGAAGTCCGTGAAGGACAACATATTTTCCGTTCTTTATGATCTCTTTTTCAAGAGAACGCGCAGGCGGCATTTCGCAAATTGCAAAAACTCCCTGCGGCTTTTCCGTACATGAAATCTTTATTCCAAGCTCATTTGAAATAATCAGGATCTTCACTTCTTTCAAATCAACCTGGGATAGCTCATCAGCATATTTCCCGTAAGCGTCTTCCGTAAAAAAGAGCTGCTTTACCGGAGCTTTTTCACTGAGTGCATCTTCAATGAGACGAAACCCTTCAAGCACATAAAGACCTGAGTTTCTTCTCTCTTTCTTTGATGACGAAAGCTTCATGTAGAGTTTAACTGACGGATTGTCCTTTGAAGTAATTACAGTCAAAACAACACCACTTTCAATTTAAAAAACTCTGTTTTCGTATTTCCTTCAAAACTAAGAAAACACGCTCAATATAAGAATAATGAGCGTGTTATCATTGAATTAAAGAGCAGCCTTTGCCTTTTCAGCAATTGCTGTGAAGCCGTCAGGATCGTTGATTGCGATCTCTGAGAGCATCTTTCTGTTTAATGTGATGTCAGCCTTCTTAAGACCGTTCATGAGTGTTGAGTAGTTCATGCCGTTCATCTTAGCAGCTGCACTGATTCTTGTGATCCAGAGCTGTCTGAAGTTTCTCTTCTTCTGCTTACGTCCAACGTATGCATAGTTGCCTGACTTCATTACGGCCTGTTTAGCCATCTTGAAGTGTTTGCTCTTAGCTCCCCAGTAGCCCTTAGCAAGCTTGAGAGTCTTGTTTCTTCTCTTACGAGTCATCATCGCACCCTTAACACGTGCCATATATTTCTACCTCCGATTATTTGATTATGATAGTTTCTGAATTTTCCGAAAAAGAACAGCTTATGCGTATGGCATTAACTGCTTGAGAGCGCCCATGTTTGTTGAATCAGCTACGCCTGAAGCACGGTTGCTTCTCTTTCTCTTAGTATCCTTCTGAGTTAATCTGTGTCTTCTGTTTGTCTTCTGATACTTGAACTTGCCTGTACCAGTAACCTTAAAACGCTTCTTGGCTCCTGAGTGAGTTTTAACCTTAACCTTAGCCATCTTTATATCCTCCTTAATTACTTATTCGTCTTTGGTGAAATGAACATAACAAGGCTACGTCCTTCCATCTTTGCCGGCTTTTCAACAACGCCAACCTCCAGACAAGCTTCCTTGAAACGCTCAAGCAATTCTCCACCGAGTTCCGGATGAGCGATAGCTCTTTTACGGAAACGTACCGAAGCCTTAACCTTATCGCCTGACTTCAGGAATTTGCATGCCTGATTTACCTTGGTATTGAAATCGTTAGTATCGATATTTGAGAACATTCTGATC
This sequence comes from Oscillospiraceae bacterium, assembly GCA_045220685.1. GTDB lineage: Bacteria > Bacillota > Clostridia > Oscillospirales > Ruminococcaceae > HUN007. The sequence goes on from JBGUVZ010000556.1 coordinate 1,508, forward strand.
TCTTTTATTTCAACTATCTTCTGGTTCTTTCTTGCTTCCTTCTCACGCTTAGCCTGTTCAAAACAGTACTTGCCGTAATCCATGATCTTGCATACAGGCGGTGTTGCCTGCGGAGCGATCTTTACCAGATCCAGATTCCTTTCATAAGCTATCTCCAGCGCTTCTGCCGCTGAAAGCATTCCAAGCTGTTCACCGTCATTACCAATGACACGAAGCTCTTTATCGCGAATCTCTTCGTTTATCTGCAGTTCCTTGTTGCTAATCGTCAGCACCTCCAAGACTATAATAAATTTTAATAAAAAAATGAGTACAGACACACGTCAGTACTCATACTTAAAAATCTTTTTAAAGTATTTACCGGTTCGATATCAGCGACCAACCGGTGAGAACTGAGGTTCTGCTTTGTTTTACTTATCTATTATACAACGTTCTTTTTCCCTTGTCAAGGGATTTTTCAAATATTTTTATAAATTCGGTTAACTCTCCGGATATTCAGCGCACTTCCTGGTTTTCAGGCACCAAGATATTCAATCAGCGGTTCAAGATATTTCTGATCCGCAATATCGAAAGACTTCGAGATAAGCTCACCGTACTCCTGTGTTTCCGGCTTTTTCTTCAGCATTGCCGCATATGCCTTCATAAGAAGTCTGCCGCCGGTCTTAAGCTTTTCGTAGTTAAGTCCTCCCGGCATATAGAAAGCCTTTATGTATTTCTTCTGCTCACTGTCAAGCAGTCTGTCGAGTGCGTTTTTCATATTCTGATCCCCCGCTTTTGCTGCACCTACGCAGAAAACAGCGAGTTTTTTGTCCTTCCAGGCCGGAGCCTTTTTCAAAAACCAGTCCGAACGCACTACCTTTCCGGCATTTGCCCAGCCGCCGTAAACGATCGTGTCATAAGTCGCAAATCGTTCGTCCGGTGCGTTTTTCACTTCGTTTATATCCACTGCCTCGCCGCCGAGTTTTTCAGCAAGCCATCCGGCATAGCGCTTTGTGAAACCTGTCTGTGAAGTATAAATAACAAGTGCTTTCATCATTCATTTCCTTTCATTTCTTTATTGTCTTTCATAAGATAAACGTTTATTTCAAGGCCTATGAGTATAAGATAGATGCATCCATAAAGCCAGAACATCGCACCGATAAGCGTTGCAAGGCTTCCGTACATATTTTCAAATCCGCGTGAGCATCTTAAATAGTAGGAAAACAGTGCCGAGTAAAGATGCCATCCTACCGAGCTTACCAGTGCTCCCGGCAGAAGTGAGAGAATGCGAACCCTTTTGCCCGTAAATCTGCTGCTCCTTCTCCACCCGGGCGTGAACCTGTAGGATATCGTAAACAGAAGTCCGAAACCGGCAAGCATGATGACCTTTCGGAACGTCACAACGAACATGACAAAGTCGCCATGAAAGTCGATGTGCTTTTCGATCAGTTCCTCAAGCATCTGTCCGAATACGCCGAGTGCGAGCGCCGCAAGGATCACGGCCATAAGCAGGATCGCATTGATCGTACCGAGCACCCTTAACCAGAAATAATTATGTTTTTTCGAAGCGCCGACAGCGACATCCATACCGCTCTTCAGTGCCATGAACCCTTTGCCCGCCGTCCACAGTATAACAAGTGCAGAAAGTGAAACTGTAAGGGCGGTCTTGCCGTACACTTCGGAAATAATACTTACCATTATGGAATGCATTTCCGCCGGAATAACGTCTGCGAGCATATCAGTAAGCTGGTCACGGGTCAGATTGGTGTATCGAAGCAGTGACATAAGAAGCATTACCAGCGGAAAAAAAGATAATATAAAAAAGTATGCCGCACTGGCCGCAAATGAGCCGATATTGTCATCACTCATCATATCGCAGAAACCTTTTACCTTCTGTGCGATCCTTAACGGCTTTTTCATCCCCTTCAAAACTTATCCTCCAGATACGTATTAGTGCTTGCGCAGATCGACTTTCTTTCCTGATGAAGCCTGTACACTGTGCGCTTTGCGTCCTGCTTTTGTAAGGCTTATCACCTTTCGTTCATCCGACGCAGGAATATCATTATCCCGTTCATAAACAGGGTAAGCAACTCTTTCATATCCGCCCGTAATCTCCTCAGGCGTTCTCGTTTCGATCTCCTGCATCTGTGCGGCAGAAGGAGCCGTAAACATCATCTGTCCTGCAGAAGGATTCGCAGGGTTCTGTCCCGGAGCAGGAGTATTAAACGGCAGAGCCGCACCAAATACCTCATTGTTTACAAGACTAAATTTTCTGTCAAGTTCCTTTTTCAGTTCCAGCTGTTTCAGTGTACGCAGATGCAGTTCTGAATTCAGCATCTTAAGGTCATCTTCAAGCTGAAGGCATGTCTGCCTGTCAAGTCTCTGACCACGTCCGCTTCCGGTGAGAAAGTCGCCGATAACAAACGGAAGCGACAGTATCTTGCATACAACGATAGCAGCAACTTTCGGGCCGAAAAGGAAATTGAGACCGCTTACGGTCATGATTGCAAAAGACAGAATAACCATAAGCAGATTCGGCGACGATGACGTTCCGAGCGAAAGCAGAAAAAACATGAAGAAAACGACAAACGAAAGCTGGCTCATCTGCTTTAGTTTCTCACATGATGTGGCATCCGCCTCAACACGTTCCGAAACATCGATGAACCTTGAGATCTTCTTTTCAATATTTGTAGGCTGACGGCGTCCGCTGTTAAGCTGCCTCTTTAAATCATCCGCCTTTGCCTGTAAAGCATTTAATTCTTTTCTGAATGCGTCATTCTTATTGCAGAAATCAACAACATGGCTGTTGTTCATGATCTTAGTTTCAAGTATTGGCTTTTTCATGCTGACGCATTTTCTGTCGAGATCAAGTTTGAGTGCATAAAACTCATCCTCCGCCAGACGCTGTTCAACTTTGCTCTTAACAGCCAGCGGAGAACTGATCCCTCTCCTCATCCCGTCATTGATCCCTTCGGCAAAACCATAGCAGGTTATAGTTGCCTCATAATCATCCGTCCGGTGATTATATTCCGCCGAGACAGTAAAAACCGTACCCGGTTCAATAGTGAATAATTCATTTCTCCTGTTTCTGAATTCAAGGAATTTTTCAGCCTTCCAGTATATATCTGTTTCAAGAAGGTCTCCTTTATTTGTTGTTCTCTGGTATACCATAGTTATCCCCCTTCCAGAAAAAAATCTGTATCTTTTGTTCTCCATATATTGTACCACAAAAACAGGTCAAATGTCAATATATTACAGCAAAGGCTCAGATACGTGACACACATATCTGAGCCTTTATTAATTATTTGTAATTGTAGAATTTTAAGTACACTGCAAAGTTTTCAGTCCTGATTCACGGTATTTATCAGAACTTGCCTTTAACTATTGATGCAATAAGATCAACGTCCTTATTATCTATTGTACCGTCATAATTTGCATCAGCAATAAAATATTCATCAGGCGAAAAATTTCCACATTGTGTCTTAGCATAATAAGCCGTCTTAACTATATCTGTAACATTTACTACGCCATCTTTATTGACATCACCGCGAAGATAATCGCAGTAATCTACCCTTGCGGCATGTATGTAAAATATCAGATACTTATAAAAAACACGTGTATGATACTTATCATGTGGTGTAGGTGCAACTTTGTACACTGCATCTGGCCATATCTCATCATCGCCAAAGTCTCTTATAGGATAAAACACACCTACTGGGTATGTCTCTTTCGCACTGACTACGTCGATGCTATTCTGTGATAAAGCTGCTGCACCGCTGAGCGCCATTGCAAACGCCATAAATCCTGTTAAAAGTCTTTTTCTTATCATTTTGTTTTACCTCCGATAACTGCAAAGTCTCTGTTAAAACACTGATCAGTTCATCCGGCAGGGAGAATTCAAAATTTCGCGCGATCCCTGCACTGGTCTATGAGTAAACCAGCGTTTTCTTGTGCTTTGCTATTATAAATTTTAAAAAAGAACAAGACGGCAAAAAACGTTTTAACTAAAAACTACACCGTTAATCCTCGTTCCAGTAATAATTATATATAATTTCTTCTTAATAATCAATATATCATTTTAACAATCATATTCTACAGTTGATTTCGTTTTAGTCAAATAAGCAAAATTCTAACCAATTTGCGAGTGGTATAGATCTTTTTATATTTATTAAGTACTACTCATTGATTATTGCAACGCCAAAGGCGTTGCAATTTGAAAATGTACGCCTTAACGGCGTGCTATAAATAAAACGGTCGTCTCAGCGAGCCGACCGTTTGAAGTATATGAGTAAATTTATTATCTACTACAACATAAAATCTTCCCTGTAATCAATAAAAAGCGGATTTAAAAAACTTCTCTTCCTTTAGCATTTCAGGAAAGTTATAGATCATAACATCCATTACTTTTTTCGCATACTTTTCATATGATACAAAATCCTTCTCTGAAAAAACTCCATTATTCTTTTTTAAAAGAGAAGCTACTCTGGTATTATATAACTCAAATTTACTTATTACATGATTATACTTAAATGTCCCCTTCTGATCATCAAATAATATTTCCGTATGCTTTATGAGTTCATGAATAATATCCTGCTTATCCGTTCTTCCTCCAAGTTCGATTATTTCTGCATTTGAATAATATTGATCATCTGCAATTCGATCTCCAAGCACATGTGTGTAATAAATAATAGCACAAAAACTATCCTTCTTTTTCGAATTTATGCTAGAATCGAATATTTTATCAGCTGTATTGATTAATATTTTTTTTCGTATTTCCCAGCGTTTTTGATCTGCTTCATTATAATCATTAAAATCCCAGCCTCTATGTGTTGCGCGTCTATGTTTAGATGAAGCAGAATAATCAATATCATCAATTGATTTAGGTAAATTATCGACTCCAATCTTACATAATGTTTCAAGATCTTCAGTGCCATTTCCGTTAAACTGATCTATGGATAAATAAGAAGCACATTCAAGAGCATTAACTTTTTTGTCAGCCTCAGAATCATTCGCGACCACTTTAAAATCTTTAAATAAAACATCACGCATTATATTGTCATGTTCTTTTCTGGTATACGCCATCGCAGAAATCGGACTCATCGTAAGTACC
>JBGUVZ010000557.1:0-3401 GCA_045220685.1 Oscillospiraceae bacterium
TAAGTTCATCTGCTACTATCTCACCGCCGCATGACTTGCACGAATATACCTTCATGCCTTCCGTTTCACCAGGCTGCCAGTCGGAACCTGCTGAAGCATCCCAGCTCATATCGTTGCTTCCGATCTGATCCTGCTGCATCTGCTGTACTGCTTCAATGGAAAACTCACTTTCACAAAACGGACACTTCATCTGCTGTGAAGCACTGTCAAATTCAACCTTGCCTCCGCAGCAAGGGCATTTGTATTCAAGAAAATCACTCATATTTCTTCTCCCCCAATATTTAATTTTTATCTTAAAAGCATTTGATTAAACCGTAAATCCGGCAAGCCGGATTTACGGTTGGAGGATTTACGGGGCTTCGCCCCGAACCCCCATAACATGTTTCAAAGATTCGGATAAGGTCGTAAGGATCACGGGGCTTCGCCCCGATCCCCCACCGATTTATTATTCTTTTTTCATCAGAATTTATGGCTGCCTCCGCCGCCGTTGTAACTGCTGCTTCCGCCACCGCTGCTGTGACTGCCTCCGCCACCACCGCTGCTGTGATGCGAACCGCTTCCGCTGCTGTAACTCGAACTGCTTCCGCCATCCGGAATATTGTCAAGTATAAAGCCGAGCACGCTGCCTGCTGTATGAGCAGCTCTTCTTTCGCGCTCATGATCAATTCTGTGTTTCTTAATATTCTTAATACTTATATTTTCCACGCCAAGTCTGAAGTCTGTGTATTTTATAAGATCTTCAGTGCCGACTGTATCAATAGAAGTACGTCTTTTTACGTCCTCATACACAATTACTCCGGCAAACATCAGAGCTAACAGAATACTGCTTATGTACTTCATAGGCTGTGCGATCCTGCGTCCTTCAAGAAGCTTGTTTTCCTGACTGAAAGCCTGATATGCACATTCATCATATTTGGCACCTGTTGCATACCGGTAAATGTTGTCTGTTATTATATAAGCTCTGGACTGGGTCACAGTTCTGAGGATAGCACCGTAACTGTAAATGCAGATTTCACGGTTATCCATGTCGATGATCAATACCGTCGCACTTTCCTTTTTGAAAAGTGAATAAGCTGTGCTTTTGGCGAATTCTCTTACGGTACCCGGATTGTCATCTACTGTAACAAGAGCTGCATTGCCGTATGCAGTGATTTTCCTCATTTCATCAGTCATCTGCTCATAGAATTCGTCTGTTGTGGAAAGAAGCTTTGCCTGATCAATAATAACAGCAGAATATCCGGTATCATCATTATGGTATATCTCCTCGGCAGTGTATGCACTTACACGGAAAACAGGCATGAAAAACAGTAAAAACAAAAGGATAAAACCAGTAAGCTTCACTGATGATATGCATTTACCTCGCACTGTCATCACCGCCTTTGTGAACGCTGAACTGTGGAAGTGGTCTTGTGGCTATTCTGTTATGATTCTTTATAATAAATAAGAACGAAATCATTTCTATAAACAGTATACCAGTACCGGTCAGATAGTACCATACGTCATTCGCAGGTGCAAACAGAAGAACTGCAGTACCTGCAAGAGCCACAAGGAAATTAATCAGCGGACAAATAATATAAGCCGGTGTCCTGTCCTTTTTTACAGCAGGTAAAAAACAGTACACCATTATCAGAGCCACAAGATGCGCAATGTCAAAAATAATACCAAAGAACTTATAGGCCGGCCCGTCCGCAATAGTGACAAAATCCCGGTCCACAAAAGTGACCGCTTTTAAAATGACAGCTGCGGTCATGACAAAAATAAAGATGACTATTGTAAAACCGTCGTTGAATGTATTTCGCAGTCGGTCCGGAACAGCGTCTTTTTCACGCTCTCCAAGTATGCCGACATCATCAAAACAGTAACACGTTACAATGAATGCCATCACCACAGAAAGCAGGGTAACGCTGGCAGGAAGTATGGTAAGGAACATAAGCAGTACAAATAATACTGCAGCCACAATTCCGAACCGCTTTGCAAACACCCTGAAATCCACCGGCATATCTGTAACTATACGTCCTGTCTGCCCGTTCACCGCAGCATAGGCTACACGGTTATTTTTACGGTAGGACAGAAACCACACCGGTATCATTGCAAGCTTTGCCTTTTCTATTTTAGGCTCAAGTGTTTTACTGTCAAATTTCAGATTGTATTTCTTGAATTTAGGATGTTCAGCAAGATAAGCCGAAGTTTTATCTGAAGTTATTTTCTTCACATATTCAATGTAGGTCTCTTCACTTACATCAGCCGGTTCAGCATAGAATCCCGGAAAATATCCCTCGGAAAACTCCTTAAAATCAGGTGAACGTCTCTCAGTTTCCTTATTCTTAACAGCCTCATACGGCTCGACCTTTTCACTTAAGTCATCCTGGAGGACTGAAGATGCGTCATGCATTATGTGCTTAAACTCACAGTCTATCTGCCCGTTTATTTCATCAGTGAAGACATCATCGTAATTTCTGTGAGTTTCCTTTCTTGTTCCGGCCTTACTGAACTTTTCGTCGTACCGGACATCATAGATCCAGTACGGAACATAGATACCCCTGAAACCGTCGATATATTCAGGATCACGAAGCTCCTTAGGCGCATATGGATTTTTCTTCACCGCTTCAGTGTAAATGTCTTTACACTCTTCCTTGGTAATACCGAAAGGAATAATGAGCTCCGGTCTTTTATGCCGAACCTGTTTCGACTCAAAAACCACAGGTGTTCCGCAGAACGCACAGTTTCCTGACAGATCATGATCGGTGGTACAGAGCTCGCCGCCGCACTGAGGACAGATAAACGCTGTCGTTTCATAGGTCTGGCTGTTCCCTGGCGAGCCGCTTTCTTCCTTTATGATCATATCTTTTTCATATGGACTGTAAAGATTCCCGCAGGCAGTACATTTCAGCTTCTGTTCCTCAATATCAAACTTGACTGCGCCTCCGCAGCCAGGACAGTTTGCCATTATATCATACCCCCTAAATATGATATACGGTGATCAGTTTTTCCGTTATCACCGCATATATTTTTATTGCCCCAATATAAAGAAAATTCCAAAGGGCGATTACTATAATTTTAACATAAATCAAAAGTTATGTCTACTGTTTCAAATCATTTTGTGTGATTATAAAGAAAAAAATCGCAGGCCCGAAATCGGACCTGCAAAGCTTACAGACTTCAAATAAATGTAGAAAGCTCTCGCTTAAGTCTTGCTGCCGGAAGGCCGACAACATTGAAATAATCGCCTTTTATACTCTTTGCAGGAAGGAATGATCCGTCCTGTATGCCGTATGCCCCGGCCTTGTCCATAGGTGATCCGGTGGCAATGTAATCCTTTATCTCTTCGTCCGAAAGTTCAAAGAATTCGACCTCAGTTGTTTCCGAAAAACTTTTCTTTTTCCCGCCGCAGCAGATGCACA
>JBGUVZ010000558.1:0-2648 GCA_045220685.1 Oscillospiraceae bacterium
GCGACTTAAACGTGGCTCATAACGAGATAGATCTTAAAAACGCAAAGGCAAATGTGGGCAATGCGGGATTTTCAGACGAGGAACGCGGCAAGATGACCGAACTTCTCGGTGCTGGTTTTGCAGATACCTTCCGCAGACTCAATCCTGATCTGACCGGAGTTTACTCATGGTGGTCATACCGCTTCAATGCAAGAGCAAACAACGCAGGGTGGCGTATCGACTATTTCATCGTTTCTGAAAGACTGATGGAAAAAGTCGAAGCTTCCGAGATACATACAGAGGTAATGGGAAGCGACCACTGTCCTGTGGTTCTGAAGATAGATCTGTAATCAATCTGATAACGGCAGCGTAACCAAAGCGTTTACGCTGCCGTTTGATTTAGTGTATTACTCTGCTCAAAAAAATATAAAAAAATTCAGAAAAAAGTGTTACACATTAAGAATACCATGCGTATATATAAGTGAAGGACAGATCTGATCCTCAAAAAAGGGAGGAAGCGTATGACTGATAATGAAATACTGAGTCTGATTCGGGAAAAACCGCCGGAAGGACAGCGTGCACTTTTTAATAAATATTACAGCTATGTATATTCCATAGTGAACAGGATCTTAAGCGGATCCGGCAGTTCTGATGATACGGAGGAATGTGTCATAGACGTGTTTGCATCAGTTATGATGAAGCTTGTTCCTGACGAAAGCTGCTCATTAAAGTCGTACATCGGCACGACTGCACGGAATGCCGCAATAAGCATGCAGCGTTCACTTGTGATAAAGACCGGCAGAAACGTATCCGCAGACGATGAAAATATGGCAGAGATCGCAGATGAAGAGGATATCGAAGGAAAGTCCGATAAATCGGAAACATCTGAGTTGCTGCTTAAAAAGGTCTCAGAGCTCGGCCCTCCCGATTCAATAATAATTATTCAGAAATACTACTACGATAAAAGCTCAAAGGAAATAGCCGAAATGGTAGGACTTAATGCAGTTGCTGTCAGAATGCGCTGCACAAGAGCAATGAAACGGCTTAAAAAACTCCTTGAAGCCGACGGTATAACTCTGTAAAGGAGAGTAAATATGGATAATAAGGAAATAATAATAAAAACTCTCCGCAGTGCGGACAAGGCTTCTGTGGAGAAATTAATGAACGAGGAAGCAAAGAAGAACGAGATATTTGCAAAGGCACAACGCAGAGCAAATATGATTCAGTCCGAACACACATACAGTGTATGCGGATTTGAACAGCATGAGAGGAAAATCAATATGACGAGGATTATAAACATAGCTGCATCAGTAGCACTTGTGACAAGTTTTATAGGTGGCGGAGCTCTGATAGTTAATAAGCTGTCAAAGTCTCCTGAGTACGAAATACCTCCTTCCCAGTACGAATCGCATCCTGAGTCTGAAACACCGTCTGAATCACTTGTAAACGCTGCGGAATCAGAGACTGTAACCGCTGCAAATACAGAAATTCCAGTCACAAAACAGACGACAGAAGAACATGATAAGTCCATCGTGACCGATGTGTACGTTAATGCATCAGAGACTGCAGCTCCTGCAAATACAGAAGTTCCAGTCACGAAACAGACGACAGAAGTACATGATAAGTCCATCGTGACCGATGTGTACGTTAATGCATCAGAGACTGAAGCTCCTGTAAATACAGAAGTGCCAGCCACAAGTCAGACAATCGAAGAACAGAATAAGGTCAGCGTGAGCCAGGAGTATATTATTGACAAGGAGAAACTTATTCAAAAGGCTAAGAATAATAAAAACATGAGGAAGAATAATTACTTTGATAAGTTCTCTGCTGATATTACTGTCTTTATATGGGGATGGAAAGGAGTTCATATGCCTGAGACTGGTATAGGTAAAATATATCTTGATCAGGCCGGATTAACAGCTTTAACAACTGGTGATACATATGCAAAGGGCAAATGTATCAGAAAGTCTCTCCGGGCACAAATGGACTTTCAGTACTATGATGCTATTGAAGATTTTGCAAAAGCAGATGACATTAAAGGTGAATATATATTCCTTGAGACTCCGGAAAAAACATGCTATCATACAGAAACAACAGATATGAAAATTAGCGCACCTGGCCTCGAGAGTAATGAAATAGACACTGACGCTCCGGAAAACTGGGAAATTACAGGAGAAAGAATAGAAAACGGCAGGAGGATACTATCCATAAGTGGTGTCTCGAAAAGTGATAACAATTATGAAGGCGTTTATAAAGAACGCTCTTATACCGCAGAAGTAGATGATAAAACAGCTGTTATACTTTCTTTTGATTATTATGACAGCGATGGAACCGTACTTCTTTCATATAAATACACCAATTACAAATTTGATGATGATGCTGTAGAATTCAGAACAGCAGCGGATATAATAGACGAAATAAAAAACGGCGGATACACCATGGAATAGAAGTGATGGTGCACCTTCGGTGAATTGAAAAACGGCAGCGTAACCAATGCGTTTACGCTGCCGTTTCGTTCATTATCGTTTCAGTTTCGCTTTAAAAAATCGCTAAAAAAGATAAAATCTATTTAGCTGTTAAAAACCACTGTCAGCATACCTTCCACGGATTTTCCTTGCCGTCAAAATGGCAGCGGGCACCGCGGAGAGAATCTCTTACCATGGTGAGTA
>JBGUVZ010000559.1:0-2083 GCA_045220685.1 Oscillospiraceae bacterium
CATTATGCATTATGAATTATGAATTAGTAAGCCTTGCCCCAGTAAACCATGTGCTTAGCCGGTTTGCCGCAGCATACGCATACGTCGGAGATGTGTTCCTGTTTGAGCGGGATGCATCTTGAACCAACGCCTGTCTTTTCCTTGACTTCATCTTCACATGCTTCTTCGCCGCACCACATAGCTTTAACGAAACCGTCGCCCTTTTCTTCGAGAGCCTTGATGATCTCATCCATTGTCTTGCATGAGTATGTTCTGTTTTCACGGTTTTCGAGAGCCTTTGCGTAGAGGCCGTCATGAACTTCAGTGAGCTTCTTCTGAACTTCTTCTGCGAGATTGTCGAGGCTTACTACAGTCTTTTCACGGTTGTGACGTGTTACGAGAACGCACTGGTTGTTTTCGATATCCTTAGGACCGATCTCGAGTCTTACCGGAACGCCCTTCATTTCGTATTCAGCGAACTTCCATCCTGCTGAGTTGTCTGAATCGTCGAGTTTAACTCTGATGCCTGCAGCCTTAAGTTCATCTGCAAGAGCATTTGCCTTGTCGAGAACGCCTTCCTTGTGCATTGCGATCGGGATGATAGCGAGCTGGATAGGTGCAACTGCCGGTGGGAGAACAAGGCCGTTGTCGTCACCGTGAGTCATGATGATGGCACCGATAAGACGTGTTGTTACGCCCCATGATGTCTGGTGAGGATTTACCTTCTTGTTTTCCTTGTCTGTGTATTCGATGCCGAAAGCCTTTGCAAAACCGTCGCCGAAGTAGTGTGAAGTACCGGCCTGGAGTGCCTTGCCGTCGTGCATGAGAGCTTCGATAGCGTATGTTGAAACAGCACCTGCGAACTTGTCACTTTCAGTCTTCTTACCCTGAATAACAGGCATTGCGAGAGACTTTTCGCAGAATTCTGTATAAACGTTAAGCATCTTTTCTGTTTCTTCGATAGCTTCTTCAGCAGTAGCGTGGATGGTGTGGCCTTCCTGCCAGAGGAATTCTCTTGAACGGAGGAAAGGACGTGTTGTCTTTTCCCATCTTACAACGCTTACCCACTGGTTGTAGAGCTTAGGAAGATCGCGGTATGAGTGAACGATATTTGAGTAGTGTTCGCAGAAGAGTGTTTCTGATGTAGGACGTACACAGAGTCTGTCTTCGAGCTTTTCGTTACCGCCCATTGTTACCCATGCAACTTCCGGAGCGAAGCCTTCAACGTGATCCTTTTCCTTCTGGAGAAGGCTTTCAGGGATGAACATAGGCATGCATACATTTTCGTGACCTGTAGCCTTGAACATTCCGTCGAGGATCTTCTGGATGTTTTCCCAGATAGCGTAGCCGTAAGGGCGGATTACCATACATCCCTTTACGCTTGTGTATTCGATAAGTTCAGCTTTCTTAACTATGTCAGTGTACCATTTTGCGAAGTCTTCATCCATTGAAGTGATGGCTTCGACCATTTTCTGATTGTTATTATTCTTTGCCATTTATTTATCCTCATTTCTGGTGGTTTTATTGTGTTCCTGGACCTCAGGAAACAGAGTTTTTAATGGTTTTTCGTCATCAGGCGACGGCTCAAAAACGCTTCGTACCTGATAAAGTCTTTCATCCTCACCGGGTCGTTCCTTCTGGTTTCGGTGCGGGTCGATAAAAGCTGCAAGCTTTGGAGTAAGAAGTGTTACCAGAAAGATAAGGAAGAATATAAGAAGCAGTTTCCCGAGAAAAAGAAAGGAGACTGCAAAAGAAAATCCCTCAGTTGTTTCCAGTTCAGACACCTCGTTTCCGTTAAATATTTTTCTGCGTACTTGCATACATTATAATTATACCATAATATACGTGAAAATCAAGGGAAACGCTGATTTATTCATAAATCGGCATGGATGACGGACTGGAACTCCGCAAATCTCACCAGATTAGTGCTTTCCAACCGAAAATCACGCTGAAAAGGTGAAAAGCCGGTGCTCTTTCGAGTACCGGCTTTTCGGGTTAGGATTGTATGTGTAAAGTTAAATGAAAATATCTAAATTAAAAAGAAGATTGTTTCTCATTGATTCTCCGTATCAATGTCTTTATCTTATGTACTTATGATAACATA
>JBGUVZ010000560.1:0-3868 GCA_045220685.1 Oscillospiraceae bacterium
CTGTATGCGGGAAAATCGCACGTACAGTTCTTAGAGGAGTTTACTTCAATTGTTATTAAAATAGAAAGGAGTAAATTTACTCATGAATTGTGCAAGCAGAAGGAGAAAGCAGCCGTGGAATTAATAGAAAAGATTCTTAGGCAGGAAAACATGGAAAAGGCGATAAAAGCAGTCAAGAGTAATAAAGGCGCACCAGGCATCGACAAGATGAAGGTGAATGAAATTGACGAATACTTCAGAGAACATATGGATGAATTCAAAACAGCCATAATGAGCAAGAAGTATAAGCCTTTACCCGTAAGAAGAGTGTACATACCCAAATCAAATGGTAAGAAAAGACCACTTGGAATACCGACAGTAAGAGACAGAGTTATTCAGCAGTCAGTAGCACAGGTACTAAGTGCAGTGTATGACGAGCACTTTAGTGAGCACAGCTACGGATTCAGACCGAACCGAAGTGCGCACGGAGCAATAAAAGAAGTACTCTGCAACCTGAATGAAGGATACGAATGGGTGATAGACTTGGATATAGAAAAATTCTTTGACAAGGTAAATCACGATAAGTTAATTTCAATTGTTCGAGAACGGATAAAAGACGATGTCACGTTGAATTTGCTAAGAAAATTCCTGCAGGCAGGAGTTATGGAAGATGGACTGGTAAGTCCATCTGAAGAAGGAGTGCCACAGGGAGGACCGCTTAGTCCGATACTTTCAAACATATACCTTGATAAATTCGACAAGGAACTTGAAAGCAGAGGATTAAAGTTCGTGAGGTATGCAGATGACGTAAATATTTTCGTAAAAAGTGAAATGGCAGCAGACAGAGTCATGAAATCCGTAAGTAGTTGGCTCGAGAAGAAACTGTTCCTGAAAGTCAGTGCGACAAAGACTAAAGTAGTAAAACCAACAAAAAGTGAATTTCTTGGTTTTACATTTTGGAAAGGTGCTGGTGAGTGGAAATGCAAACCAGCAAATGACCGGAAAAGAAAGCTGTGTGATAAAATAAAATTACTGCTTTGCAGAAAGAAAGCAACATCCAAACCACTCTCAATTACCTTCACCAAAGTGAACGAAACAGTCAGAGGGTGGATTAACTATTTTCGGATTGGTTCTATGAAACTATTCATGACCGAATTTGGACAATGGCTAAGGCACAAGATACGAGTAATTATTATCAAACAGTGGAAGAACTGCGAAACTATTCGAAGAAATCTATGGAAGCTGAATATTATGTTTAAATGTGGCTTTACTGATGAGGACATAAGAAAAGTATCGGGTTCTAGACTAGGGTTGTATAGAAGATGCGGCTGGAAAAGTGCAAATCTTTTATTATCACCCAAAGCACTGGCAACAGAAAGAGCGGACCGACCAGGACTGGTCAATCCACTCGAATACTACTTATCGAAATGATGGTGTTCAATACAAATGTAGCGCCGTATACGAGTTCCGTACGTACGGTGCAACGAGAGGGGCGAGGGATATTTTCCTCCCTCTACTCTATTTTAGAGAGCTATGCTCTCGGCAAAATCCCACATGGCGCTCAGGTCGCTCCCCAGCGTTGCCCTATCCTCCATTGTAGGCAAAAGCCCGTAATTGTATTGTCTGATTCATAACTCAGGGTAAGCAATTTCATTCGTACTCAATATGAATTGAAGTTCACTAATGTAGTTTTTGAGTTTCTGAATCTCCTGCCAGTTGAGCTGACACAATTCATCAGCCTCTTCTAATTCGCACTTAGTAACTTCATAATCAATCCAGTTTGGACATATCTTTTTCTGGCTTAAGGGACATCGATCACGCATTTTCAGTTTCTCCTTAATGCTTTACTCCTGTAACTTCATTTTCAAGTACAATATCAACTGACTTGCTGTCAATACAGTTCTGTTTCATCAGTGAACCATAGATAAGTGACTGACTGCACGCACGGTTTATGAGCCTTGGGTTTCCACCCGAAAAATTGAAAATAGACTTCATAGCATCTTCAGTGAAGATAGGATTTTCATGTCCGGCATAATGTAGCTGCGTTTCAATGTACTGTTTGGTTTCTGAAAAATCCATTGGCGTAAGAAAGCACTCGACATCTACTCTTTCAAGAATTGCTCTGTATGCTGAAAGACGGAGTTTGTCCCATAGTTCAGTCTGACCTGAAAGTATCAGTGCCATCGGATTCTCAGAATCCATTTTGTAATTGAGGAGAAAACGTGCTTCTTCAAGCATCTCTTTCGGAAGCAGATGTGCCTCATCAAGAATTACGACTACTTTGCGGTTCTGCATTGTTCTCATTATTTCAATCTGCTTGTGTAAAGAATTTCTCGCTGCATTACGATGAAATTCTGATTTGCATCCGAGCTGATTCAGCAGATAATTGTAAAAGCTTCGCGGAGTCAGCTTGGAATCTGAAACATAAAGTACCATGTATTCCGATTCTGGTAGTTCATCTTTTAAACGACGCAGTGTACTTGTTTTACCTGTACCAGGTTCACCTATCAGCAGAGCGAAAGACTGTTTCTTGGCTGTAACAACAAGTCTGCTGAAGATTTCAGAGTTTTGTTGCGTTCTGTGTAAAGAATCCGAAGGAATTCCACGTGTAAACGGTGTATGCTGCATTCCGTAAAACAATTCATACATTTTCTGATTCCTCCAGTGCCTGAGAATATGAAATGATATTCCTGCGTTCCTTTTCACCAGCACTTCTGGTCACCGCGTCAAGAAGCCTTGATGATTCTGCAGAAACAGGTTCAATATCTGATCGCTTCGGCTTTTTAGCAACATGTGTTCCTACCTTTGCCGGCTCTGCATAAAATGGTTCATGATCTTTAGCTTCAATTTTTACACGAGCGATATTCTGTTGATCATAGACTACATCTACCTGCTGTCCTGCGTACAGAACACCGACATCATAATCTTTCCCCATAAAACTTATGCATCCGGACTTATTAACTTTACGAGTTTCACAGTGCATAAATGCATTTGCAAGAATTGCTTCATCCGGATATCTCAGCGGCATTGAGTCGCTTTTGAACGCCTGCTCCGGAGTAATTCCAAGAGCACTGTGCACTTTACTGTGATAACATTCTGAAAGCCATGCATTAAACAGTTTGTTGAGTTCTTCAATACTTTCAGGCAGCCTCACGTTAACTTCGCTGATGAATGAATCCACGGTATGATTAAATCTTTCCTGTTTTCCTTTGCCCTGTGGATTTCGAGGTCTGGCATACAACAGCCGAATACCAAGCATACTGCATGCACGTTTCATCAAGTGTGTGCGGTATTGCGAACCATTGTCGAAATATACGCGGCGGGGAATTCCGAATTTCTGGATTCCTTTTTTCATTGTATCTTCGACAATACTCTGTTCCATGTCACCGTAAAACTCAGCATGAATGATGTAACGGGTCGCATCATCTATCAGACATGACATATATGTCGGCTGTGGTTGGCCGTTGATATGCAGTACCGGTCCGTATTTGATATCGCCCTGCCAGAGATCACAGCGATGAACCCTCGCAAATCTCTGTGACCCATATCCGTGATCCTGATATGTTTTCATCATCTGAAATGAATATCCAGCCCTTGCTAATGCACGCTGAAGAGTTGTACGTTTGATTACCCCTGCCTCAACTTTGCCTTCAAGTTCTAGTATAAACGTTTTTAAATAACTTTACAAATCATCTGGAATGTGGTATAATATATATAGTTGATATTAAAACACATTCGGAGGAAAGTATGCCAAAAGCAAGGACGACAATCGAACTCTCATCAGATGAAAAAAGCTATCTAGAAAATATATTAGAAAAGCCAACAATTGAAGTAAGAGTATATAAAAGAGCTAAAGCATTACTTATGAAAGCTGAAGGCTTTTCGTATG
>JBGUVZ010000561.1:0-2273 GCA_045220685.1 Oscillospiraceae bacterium
TTGAAATTCTTAAGGTAATCTGATAATATATAGTTATAGCTTTTTACGAAAAGCACATAACAAAAAGATAAGCAAGGGATGGGGCAAAACTGGCCTCAGTCAGTATAAGTAATTTTATGAGAAAAACAGGGGGTTAAATATATGGATTCTAAAAAAAGCAAGATCAGTCAGATGACGATATCTGAAAAAGTCGCTCTGGTTCACGGTGCTACGTTTTTCGGAACAGCTGAATTTCCGAAGCTCGGTATAAGAAGACTTCAGCTTCTTGACGGCGGAACGGGTATCAATTTCGAACAGCTTTTCGGGGACTTTTTCACTCGTGATGATAACAGCGAAGATATAAAACCGCAGGGGAAAATTCTTTCAAATGTTATAAAGAACTATTATCATGAAGAAAGACTGAATGAAGAAGAAAAGAGAATTCGTGAGATCATTAAGAAAAAACTTGATGACCTTACGGGCATGCCGGATATGTCACCGGGCTGTTTCCCTCCGGGAATTCTTCTTGCGGCAACTTTTGATCCTGATACGGTAAGGGAAGTTGGCGAGGCTTTAGGTGCTGAAGCTGCTGCCTATGGTATCGACATTCTTCTTGGTACGCCTAACATCAATATTCAGCGTGATCCGCTGGGCGGAAGGCTTTTTGAGGGCTATTCCGAGGATCCTTATCTGATATCCGCTCTTGCTCCTGAACTCATCAAAGGCGTTCAGAAATATCCTGTTGCGGCTAACGTAAAACATTTTGCTGTGAACAATCAGGAGACAAACAGAACTGGTATCAATGTTTCAGTTTCCAAGCGTGCTCTTGAAGAGATCTATCTTCCGGGATTTCGTGCATGCGTAAAGAACGGCGAGGTAAAGACCGTAATGAGCGCGTACAACAGGATAAACGGCGTACCGTGTACTGAAAACAGAAAGCTGCTCCATGACAAGCTACGTGATGAATGGGGCTTTGACGGTGTTGTTATTTCCGACTGGAATGCAGTAAATGACCATATTAATGCTGTCGAAGCGGGAAACGATCTTGCGATGCCGGGACCTACTGACGACAAAATAACAGCTACCTATGCTGATGCCGTAAAAGACGGTATCGCTTCCACTGAGAAGCTTAATGAAGCTGTAATGAACATGCTTGAACTCATCGACTATCTCGATGAAAAGAAGAAGTTATATAAGCCGGAATATAAAAACGCCTCAGAACTTAAAGAGCGTACAGATAAAGCCGCTTACAGGGCGGCATCTGAAGGTATAGTGC
This sequence comes from Oscillospiraceae bacterium, assembly GCA_045220685.1. Classification (GTDB taxonomy): domain Bacteria; phylum Bacillota; class Clostridia; order Oscillospirales; family Ruminococcaceae; genus HUN007. The sequence continues at coordinate 1,256 of JBGUVZ010000561.1, forward strand.
TTTTAAAGAATGCACGCAATATCTTTCCGCTTGATGTAAACGGCGAGGATAAAATAATTATAACAGGGACCGGCTGTGAGGATCTTCTTACCTGTGGCGAGGGGAGCGCTGCCGTAGTTACAGACAGAAACACCTCGTTTTCTGAAGAACTTATAAAGATTCTCGGTGAAAACAGAGTTTCAGTTCATCCTCAGATCACCGGACGTATTAAGGGAAACAATGAAACGGTCATCGTTGTTGCTTCGCTTACCGGTATGGAAGGAAATGACCGTGAAAATATGAAGCTTGACAAGCGTGACAAGGCGGTTCTTCGTGAGCTTATACTTGAAAAGCAGCAGCTTAAGAGTTTCAGGATAGCTCTTATTCTCAATGTCTGCGGTCCGGTTTCACTTTCTGAATACGAACCGTATGTTGACGGTATTTTCTGTATGTTCCTTCCGGGAATGCAGGGCGGCAAGGCTATGGCTGACATTATTACCGGAAGGGTAAATCCTTCAGGAAAGCTTCCGGTAACATTTCCTGCTCATTACAGAGATACACCTACTTACATCAATTTTCCGGGCGACGGCAGTGAAGTATCTTACGGCGAAGGCATCTTTATCGGATACAGATACTATGCAATGAAAAAGATCAAGCCTGCATATAAATTTGGTTACGGTCTTTCCTATACGACCTTTGAGATCACTGATGTATGCACTTCAAAGGAACGTTTCCGCGAAAGACTTACTGTCAGCGGCAGGATAACCAACACTGGTAAAGTGGCTGGCGCTCAGGTAGTACAGATCTATATCAGTGACGTATATTCAAGCTGCAGAAAACCGGAATTTGAGCTGAAAGCGTTTAAGAAGATCTATCTTGAACCAGGTCAGTCTGAAACATTCGATTTTGCTCTTACGGACAAGGAATTCTCATACTACGATCCTGATTACGACAGATTCCTCTGCGAAGAAGGATATTTCGATATCAGCGTTGCAACATCATCTGCTCCGGAAGACGTTGCAGCCATTAAGAGAGTCTA
>JBGUVZ010000562.1:0-7537 GCA_045220685.1 Oscillospiraceae bacterium
CAGATCAGTATTCCCTGATTTTATTTAAGCAATTCATTAACATCAAGATGTTCGCCGTCAGCCCAGAGTCTTTCGAGCTGGTAGAACTCTCTTGTTTCCTTGTAGAACACGTGAACTATAACGTCTGAATAGTCAAGAACGATCCAGTTTGAACCGTTGTGACCTTCCTTGCCTGAAGGTTCGATGCCTTCCTGTGTCATCTGATATTCAACTTCATCTGCAAGAGTTCTTGTGTGTGTTGTGCTTGTACCGTTTGCGATTACAAAGTAATCAGAAAGCACTGTAAGGTCTCTTATTCCGAGAACTTCTATATCTTCAGCCTTCTTTGAATCGAGGGCTTTAACTATCTTCTTGAGTTTTTCCTTTGTATCCATTCTATCTTCCCTTTCATCCGTTATTCTTCTTCGTCCGTATCCGATTCAAGTTTGTTTGCATCATCCCTGAACGGAACGGCCGGAACATCTCCGTTTTCAATGTCAGCAAAATTGGTGCTGTCATTATCGTAATATGTCGCTGTGTGCTTTACTTCGTTTATATGAAGCTGTTCAGCTGTCATTTCTTCCTGATAAGGTCTGAAATACTCGTTGAGCATATCGACAGTTTCCTGCTCGTGTATCGAGTAGCCGTAGTAATTGTTGATGTCTCCCGGACTTAAATCTTCACCCGGAACCATTCTTACAGTTACGTTCTCCATAGGAACAGTCTGGGCAAAATCGCACAGAATTCCGATCTCGCTTATGTCGAGGTCAGACATGAGGTACTGCTTAAGTGTAGGATAAATACTAAGCACCTTCAGCGTACCGAGGTTCTTTACCTTCTGCATTCCGGCAGCAAGGAAGATTCTCTGCGCTCTGATTCTGGCGATATCTCCTTCGAGATAATCGTGACGGAAACGCACGAACCATTCCGACTGTTCACCGTTAAGTACCTGTTCACCCTTATATATGATCTTGTCAGCCTCATAGATGATGTCGTACGGTACGTTTATCGGAATTCCTCCGATAGCATCGACCACCGGCGGAACATCAGTACATTTTATGCCTATGTATGCATCGATCGGTATGCCGAACAGATCCTTAAGGCAGTTGGCTACCTTTGCAACAGGTGTGCTTCCCTCGTTTACACCGTCGGAATAAACACTGTTTATCTTTCCGTGTTCAGCCTTTGTGTATTCCGGACCGACATAGCAGTCACGCGGTATCTGCAGAATATTTATCTTTGCTGCGTTCAGATCAAACTGCGCAAGCATCATAATGTCTGTATTGAGTCCTTCCTCGTCCATACCGAGACAAAGCACGGTATACTGTCCCTCGATGTACTGGTAAAGGTCAAGGCCGTCAAACATCTGTTCCGGTTCCATCGGCTTGAGCATGTAGGTATTGCTGTCAGCGTCAAGCTCGCCCGCCTCTTCCGATTTGAAAGGCTGGCTGTCAGACACGACTGATTTTATCATACCTTTTCCGGCAATAAAAAGTATAGCAAGTGTAATAAGAAGCAGGAGAATATCTCTGAATATCTTAAACTTACTTTTCCTTACCATGTTCACTTTCCTTCCTGAGCACGTCGGCTCTCTGTCAGTGCATACTGATTGTAAGCTTCAAGCGTGTATTCAGGAATGAGACCTTTTTTCTCAGTAACCGATACTATCGAAAAGATCAGAGCTTCGAGCATGACCTTGTCCATGTCCTGATAAGCAAGCTTTCTGAATTTCTTGACCCCGTTATATGACCTGTCCGCCGAGATAAGATCGCCTATGTAGACAATCTCCTCCAGACGGGACATCCCTGCTCTGCCTATGGTGTGAAAACGCACGGCATTTATAATATCTTTATCCTCTACCATCAGTGAATCCCTGACAAAAGCCGCACCTGCAACAGCATGCCACAGTGCCTTTGTCTGAAGTTCAGCCGACGATACTCCAAGTCCGCTTTCGGCAGCCATTTTCTTCATTTCATCTGCCGGAATCTCCTTGCATATATCATGTACAAGTCCTGCAAAATACGCTTTTTCAGGATCTTCGCCGTAATGTTCCGCAAGTTTGCGACACTCTGCGGCTACATTAAGTGAATGATTGAATCTTTTTTCTGAAAGACGGTTTTTAAGAAAATCTATAATATTTTCCACGTCGAACAAATATATCACCAGCCAGTTGTTTATATACTGCCCTGAAACCCGCTGTTTTACGTAACACCGGGGCTCAGGTACAGTGATGATCATCAGATGTATAATTTTTTCAGTCTAATATATTGTACTACTTTTTCAGGCAAATAGCAAGAATATTTTTGGCCGCGGCGAATCAGCTCCCTTATCTGCGTCGATGAGACCGGAAAAGGATCTGCGTTTATTATTTTTATGCTGCCGTAAGCTGAAAGCTCTTCTGCCTTTTTCTTTAAGTCGTTCATGTCGTCATACTCTCTTGATACGACTGCTAAGGTCACAGTTTTAAGTATATCCTCAAAACGGTACCACTTGTCAAAGCTTAAAAGCATGTCGCTGCCGACCATCATGTAAAGTTCATCCCCAGGGTACATTTCTGCAAAATGCTCCGCAGTATAAACCGAGTAGCTTTTGCCGCCCTGATTAAGTTCAAAATCCGAAACTTCAAAACCTTCATGTCCCTCAGCAGCGAGACAGCACATGTTAAACCTGTCAGTATTGCTGCAAAGATCGTGTGCTTCCTTGTGCGGCGGGATGTTTGCCGGAACAAGTATAAGGCGGTCAAGCCCGAGTCCTCTGAAAGCCTCCTCGGCAAGATGGATGTGACCGGAGTGTATCGGATTGAACGTTCCCCCGAAAAATCCTGTTCTGCCCATCAGACGTCTATTTCGATAACAGGTTCTTTAGGATTTCTCTTAAAGAGGACGAATCTGCTTCCGACTACCTGAACTACATCAGCGCCTGTCTTTTCAGCGATCTCGTCAGCAGCTTCCCTTGCAGTGTAAGGGCTGTTGTCGAGGACTCTGAGCTTGATGAGTTCGCGTACTCTGAGTGCATCGTTTACCTGTGCAATAAGTGTGTCCTGTATGCCGTTTTTACCTACCTGAAAAATTGTTTCGTAGGTACTTGCTATTCCTCTGAGTTTTGATCTCTGTTTGCTTGTAAGCATAATATCAGCCTTTCATTCTGTTGATGATTTCGGAAAATTTTCTTAAAGCGTCTGCCCTGTGGCTGACTGTGTTCTTTTCTTCTGATGAAAGCTCGGCGAAGGATCTGTCGCCGTACATAAATACAGGATCGTATCCGAATCCGTTTTCACCCTTCGGTTCTGTGCCGATGATACCTTCGACTGTACCGCGGATAACAAGCTTTTCGCCCTTGTCGTCTATAAAGCAAAGCACGCAGACAAATCTTGCTGTACGCTTTGACTTTTCAACGCCGTTGAGTTCTGAAAGAAGCTTTGCACATCTGTCAGCATCTGTTGCATTCTCGCCTGCATAGCGGTGTGAGTAAACGCCCGGTGCACCGTTTAAGTAGTCTACTTCAAGGCCGCTGTCATCTGAGATAACTGCATTCCCGGTAAGATCGTAAACTGCCTGCGCCTTAAGTGCGGCATTTTCCTCAAAAGTAGTTCCTGTTTCCTCAACGTCGATATCAACACCGGCTTCAGCCTGTGATACTACGTCATAGCCAAGCGGTGTGAGGATCTTTTTTATTTCATCAAGTTTATGTTTATTGTTTGATGCAAGTATTACTTTCATTATTCTTCGTCGTCCTTATCTTTATTTTTGTCCTTTTTCTTTTTACCGAAAAGACGGCTGAAGAAGCCCTTCTTCTTTTCTGGTTCTTCTGTTTCTTCATCAGCCTCTTCTGATCCTGCTGCATTCTCTTCCTGCACTTCTTCTGAAGTATCCTCTGCGCTGACAGCTGCTTCAGAAATGTCTTCGCTATCTTCATCAGCAACGACTACAGTTTCATAAACATCCTCGTTTACAGTATCCACTGATGAGAGGGATGCAAATAACGGATCTTTCACTTCGTTTTCTTCTGCCGAAGGCTTTGGCTTCATATAGAGAACAGCATTCGGAGTCGATGACGGTCTGTATGCTGTTGCCAGCATTTCTTCTTCGTCAGAAGTTTCGTCCTCAGCTTCTTCAGAAGCAACAGAAGTCTCTTCAGTCTGTTCATCTTCAGCATCATCATCAGTCTCAGAAGCAGCTTCAGTTTCATCGTCTGCACCTGAAACCTCTTCAGCCTGTTCTTCAGCGTCGGAAACATCTTCGGATTCAGTCTGTTCTGCATCGTCATAAGTTTCAGAAACTTCTTCATCAGAATCTTCGCTGTAAGCCTCGTCTTCATCAAGGTTCACTTCACCGTCAAGAACTTCGTCACCGAACAGTGCATTTACGAAATCACGGCTGTTGAAATCCTGAAGGTCATCGATCTTTTCGCCGAGACCCACAAGCTTGACCGGAATGCCAAGCTCATTCTTTATTGAAATAACAATACCGCCCTTTGCAGTACCGTCAAGTTTTGTGAGAACTATACCTGTAATATCAGCGACCTCGCTGAAGAGCTTAGCCTGATTTACAGCATTCTGTCCTGTTGTCGCATCAAGCACCAGAAGAATCTCGCGGGCACATCCTTCCGCCTGTCCTGCCACGATCCTGTTTATCTTTGCCAGCTCGTCCATGAGATTTTTCTTGTTGTGGAGTCGTCCTGCAGTATCAACGATAACAACGTCACAGTGTCTAGCCTTTGCAGCTGTAATAGCGTCATAAACAACCGCCGCAGCATCAGAACCCTCGGCATGCTTTACTATGTCAACTCCCGCTCTTTCCGTCCATACCTGGAGCTGATCGATAGCAGCCGCTCTGAATGTATCAGCAGCAGCAACAAGTACCTTCTTGCCCTCGCCTTTGAGCTTGTGACACAGCTTGCCGATAGTTGTAGTCTTGCCGGCACCGTTTACACCGATGACCATGATTACTGAAGGACTTGTTGAAAGATCAAGTCCCTGATCTTCGCCCATCATATCCGAAACTATTTCATGAATAAGACGCATGATCTCCTTCGGATCAGTAATCCCCTGTTCCTTTATCATCTTTCTGAGTCTGTCACATATCTCAAGCGAAGTGTCAACACCAACGTCGCTCATGATAAGTGTTTCCTCCAGCTGTTCAAACAGATCTTCATCTATTTTGGTAAATGAATGAAGCAGTTTCGAAAGCTTAGACATCATCGCCTGTCTCGTTTTCAGAAGTCCTGCTTTTATTTTACTGAAAAGTCCCATAAAACCTCCTGGCAATTTTGAAATACATAAAATAATTGTACCATAAATACGCCGCTTTTTCAAGTATCAGAAATGCCAAATTCTTCACCGTCAAAGGGCTGCTAAACAGGAAAATCCATATGTCCGGTCACACAAAAACAGACACTGCATGTTCTGAACATGAGTGTCTGCTTAGCGTTTCCTAAAAGATTATTATGCGCTGCCCGCATCATTTTCATCCGGAATATCAACCTGGTTCATCTTGAGCAGCTTGGAAACGCCGTTCTGCTGCATGGTTACACCGTAGAGGACGTTGGCAAGTTCCATTGTACCTCTTCTGTGAGTAACGAGAATGAACTGGGTAGTGCTTACAAAATTCTTAAGGTAGAATGCGTACTTACGTACGTTTACTTCGTCAAGCGCCGCGTCTATCTCATCGAGGATACAGAACGGTGCCGGACGGATCCTGAGTATCGCGAAGTAGATTGCGATAGCAACGAAGGCCTGCTCACCACCGGACAGTGAGATAAGGTTCTTGATGACCTTACCCGGAGGGGCTACCTTTATCTCGATACCTGATTCAAGGATGTTGTCCGGATCAGTCAGTTCAAGGTCAGCCTTGCCCCCACCGAACAGATCCACGAAGATCTCCTTGAAGTTCTTGTTTATGAGCGCAAAGTTCTCAGCAAATATTCTCTGCATATCTGTAGTGAGTTCCTCGATGAGTTTTTCAAGTTCACGCTTCGAGTCCTCGACATCCTTCAGCTGTGCAGAAAGGAATTCGTAACGTTCGGAAACTTCCTTGTATTCTTCAATAGCTGCAACGTTGATGCTGCCGAGTGCCTTGATAGCATTTCGCACTTCGCTGAGTTTCTTCTGTGCCTCGTTTACATTTTCAAGGACTTCCGCAAGTTCCTCTGCTTCAGTTCTTGTAAGCTCGTAGTTTTCCCACAGACGTGCTATAACTGCATCGTAGTCGCGCTGGGTGTTTATCTTCTTTTCTTCAAACCTTGAGATCTCACGGGAGAGCTTTTCCTTCTCCTCGTTTATTCGCTTCATTCCCGCACGTTTTTCCGTGATCTCAGTCTCGTGCCTGTCATGTTCCTCGGAAGACTTCTTTATGTCTTCGCGGTATTTCTCTATCTTTGCGGCAGCTTCTTCAAGAAGCGTCTTGTTCTTTTCGATATCAGCCTTTTTCTCAGCAATAACAGCTTCGTGATTCTTTATCTGATCCTCAAACTGTTTCTTGTTCTGGTCGATGTTTCCCGCATCGCTTTCACAGTGGCTGATCTCCTGCTTTACAGACTCGCAGGCTCTTTCCGATTCCATGCGCTGAATTCTGAGTTCATACAGTTTTTCCGAAAGCTGTCTGCTCTTTTCAGCAAGATCATCCCTTCGGTTCTGATGCTCGGAAACTTCACTCTGCGCAGCTTCTATTTCTGCGTTTATCTTTGCCAGCTCTTCAGTAGCAGTTTTAAACTGTTCCTCTGACTCGGCAAGATTCTTTTCAAGTCGCTTTCTGGTCTCGGTATAGCTTTTGCTCTGCTGCTCAGACTGCTGAAGTATTGACTCAAGACTTCTTATTTCAGACTTGAAGGTCATCTTGTCTTCGGCAAACTTCTGCTTGATATCCTTTTCAGCTTCGGCCTCAAGTCTCAGCTTTTCAGCTTCCGCTCTTATCTTCTGGGCTTCTTCCCTCGCCTGTGAAGTAGAACCCTCGAGTTTCTTTATAGCTTCCGTAAGTTCGTTTATCTCGTTCTTACGCGAAAGCATACCGCCCGACTGAACAGCCGAACCACCGGTGAATGAACCGCCGGCATTTATGACCTGACCGTCCAGAGTTACTATTCTGAAACGATAGGAATATTTCTTCGCGATAACTGATGCATAGTCAATGTCTTCAGCAATGACTGTTCTGCCAAGAAGATTGCTCATAATGTTCTTGAACTCACCGTCGCAGCTTACTATCTCGTCACCAAGAGCCACGAAACCGGATTCGTTTCTTACACCGTTTTCCTTGAAGTCATACGGTTTTACCGATGTGACCGGAAGGAATGTTGCACGACCTTTTTTCAGCTCCTTAAGAAGTGCGATACAGCGCTTGGCCGTATCTTCGTTCTTTACGATAACGTTCTGCAGAGCACCGCCCAGTGCAGTTTCTATCGCAAGAGTGTAGTCGCTTTCAACTGTGATGAGCTGTGCCACTGTGCCGTAGATACCGGAAATACGATTATTCTTCGAAGCCTTCAGTATCTCCTTTACACTGTAGTTAAAGCCTTCCATACTGTTTTCAAGGTCGGTAAGAAGCTTTTCACGCTGCTCCTGTTC
>JBGUVZ010000563.1:0-2745 GCA_045220685.1 Oscillospiraceae bacterium
AATACCGATATGAACACGGCATACAATATTAGTATACTATTCTTTTAACTTATATGCAATAATAATATCGTCAAATAATTGATTAAATATTGCTGTCTACTGTGTTTTTAATCAGAATTTGCGTATTACGAAAAGATCATCACATTACAGTTATCAGAAAGACTCGATGACTTTGGAAAGGAACTGTCTTAATGTCGCCAGATCCGGAAGTTCTGTCTTTCCGTTTTTATCGGTATCTGCAGCCTGTTTCTGAGTATCGTTAAACTCTCTGTCACCGATCAGATAGAGTGAAAGCAGTGAAAGATCAGTTATGTCGACCTTTCCGTCAGCATTGATATCGCCTGTAGTTATCGTGTCTTTAACCTCTGGTTCTTCTGTCTTTTCCGTAAGCACATAGTTTTTGAACTCACTTTCTTCGAGTTCTGATATATGCTCCTCAATTTTATCTGACTTTTCTGCATATACCGTCAGATTAGGACAGTTATCAAAGTTTCTTTCGATGATCCATACTGATGAAGGAAGTGTTACTTTTTCCAGACTTTCTGAATCAGAGAATGCATGAGTCTTAAGCCATTCCGTACCATTCGGAATGACAACGTTCTTTAAATACTGACAAGAACTGAAAGCGCCTGTTTCAATTGACTGTATATCTTCGGTGATCGTATAGTCGTTTTCTTTTTTTCCTGCCGGATACGCTAAAAGGTCTATAGTTTCAGCTCCGCCTGCCCAGTGAGTATCCTTGAAAAGAACGCCGTCCTTGTCATAGTAAAACTTGTTATCCGGTGAAACCTTTATCTCTTCGAGTGAAGTACATGACGTAAATACAGATTTACCTATATTTCTTACAGATGAAGGAACTGTAAAGGACTTCATACTGTCACATCCAGAAAACGCGTAATCACCGATCTCGGTTATTTTATCGTGAAGTTCTATATTTTCAAGGCTGTAACAATCTGAAAAAGTACTCTTTCCTATAGAAGTTACTTTTTCCGGAATGTTTATTTTTTCAAGATATATGCAGTCCTCAAAAGCACTGAAATCTATTTTCGAAACGCTTTCAGGAATAACAACCTCGGAAAGAGCAGTGTTTTTAAATGCGCAGCTGCCTATTTCCTCTACTGTATCCGGAATAGTTACTTCTTCAAGATAAATACAGTCCCTGAATCCTTCAAGACCAGGGCCTACCTTTACGACAGGTTTTCCATCCACATAAGCAGGTATATTGGCAACATGAAGTCTCTTATCTGCCTGCCAGAGAATCATTTTCCCGTTAAATTCATCAAATTTCATAAGATTAGTATAGTCACGGTAAGTGATTCCAAGATTATCGGCATAATCCTTTGCTACGTTTTTCTCATATCCATAAATTACATAGTCTTCGTCAGCACCGATAGCTTCTCCGTCATCTGTAACATTACATCCAAGAGCAAATTTTCCGATGTGCCCGACAGTATCTGCCACTACGAATGAATGCAGATTTTTGCAGGAAAGAAACGCCCCGTCACCTATTGAAGTAACTGTGGACGGTATATATACCAGACATACTTTTTCAAGTCCGGCAAATGCGTATTCTCCTATCGATGTAATGAATGTATCTTCGCCAATAAGGACTGGAATTGTAATATTTCCTTTGTCATCGAACCATTCTGCTATTTCAGCAGTTCCGTCTTCCTTAAGTCTGTAACTGAATAGAACGTCATCTTCTGAACCATCATAGGAAGCATAATAGAGTTCTTCCGCCTCTTCCGCATAAACAGAATTATCAAAAGAACCGAAAGCAAATACGAACATTAAAGCTGCCGCTGCAGCAAGTAATCTTTTTTTCATTTCTTACCCCTTAAATTTTTCATTTTTTATATAATCAATCCTTTTTATTATACTTCAAATTCTGTTGTTTTTCAAGAGGATGACGGAAATAGTCAATCATATTCAATAAAAACCATACAAAGTGTTGAGCATTGCATATAATAATATTTATCACTTGAAAATAATCATTGACCTGGTGACTGTAAAACTGATATAATATCTATAAGGGAGGGGCGATATGATGAGAAAAATACCCGCATACTGGAAAACACTTTTAGCTTTGATCTTATTTGCCGGACTTATGGTACTTGCCGGATTCTTTACTCCGTTCTCAGACTGGTACACTGAAAACCTGTATCCGTTTCTTTGTGACGGAATAAGCCATGTTACAGGTCCCGTACCTTTTGCTGTCGGTGAGATAATGATGTATCTCGGTGCAGCGTCGCTCGTATGTGGTGTGGTATTTCTGATCCTGCTTATTTTTAAAAGAAAAAAAGCCGGGTACAGAAAATTCTGTGCCGGTTATTTCAAAACTCTGCTCATGACTCTTGTATGTATCGTGTTTATCTACATACCGGCATGGTACTTACCATTCTGCAGTTCTGTACTTGGAAAAGGCGTACAGGAAGAAAAGACGGAATACAGTTTTGAAGAACTGAAGGCGGTTACGCGTTATGCGGTGGAAGGCATTAACTCAGCTGCAGAACGAATAGTTATAAATCCGGACGGAACAGTTGATTTTCCGGATAAAAATGAAGCAAGAGAGCTAATCACTGAAGCTATGCATGGAATAAGCGACAGATATCCTCGGCTCATGGGATACTATCCTCCGGTAAAAACTGCGCTCTGTTCCGACATTCTTGAAAGGATGCATATCGGCGGTTACAATTATCCGTTTACAATGGAACCGACCGAAAACAAATACAACGGTCCTATGTG
>JBGUVZ010000564.1:0-3134 GCA_045220685.1 Oscillospiraceae bacterium
ATATATTTATTGAATTTTTGTGCTAATAATTAATTGCTTACTATCCACATTTTAATCACCTGTTTCTGTATTATAAATGCATTTCGAAGAACCATTTCATAGTTTAAAAGATTCCGTTTTTTGATTGGTTGGTCATTCAAACTAATTTTGTTTTCTACTTATTATACACATGAAAGTCGGAATTATCTTCGTTGAATTTTAAAGTTTTTTGAACATTCCAAAAGTTTATGTATTGTGTACATTTTCGCGCTCTGCATTTGGTAGTAATCCACGCATTATAATCAAACTGAAGCACTGCATTTACAAAATTCATTCCGGCTGACCGCAGGGAAGTAGTTTTTCATGCGATCCTCATGGGAGTGTATAATCGTCTGACATATGAGATACCGGCGAAATATGAACTTGCTGATGATTTCAGACTGTTTATGCCGGAGAGGTATGACTGACATGAAAAAGTAGTCTTCGCCATTTTGCGTCGAATAGAAATAACAACGGCAGTGCGCTGATCTTTATTGATCAGTGAGCTGCCGTTTTCAATTGTGCCGAAAGGCACCACTTTCCATTGACGCACCTGCCGGTTTAGGATATAATTATAGTTATCGGCAGGTAATATGCCGCGGAATATACTATTATAATATAATACAGATACAGAAGAAAGAAGGAGGCAGAAAGATGATACTGCTTGTTATCGACACCCAGAAGGGAATAACAGATGAGAGACTTTTTGAATTTGAAAAGTTTAAAAGCAATGTAGGCACACTTATATCTGCAGCAAGGGAGAACGGCGTTGAGGTCGTTTATGTGCGTCATGATGACGGTCCGGGAAGCGGATTTTCAGCCGGAGATGAAGACTTTGAGATCTTTGAGGGCTTTGCTCCGAAGGACGGGGAAAAGGTGTTTGACAAGAAGGTGAACAGTGCGTTCCACGAATCTACGGGACTTCTCGCATATCTGAAAGTACGCAGGGTAAGCAAGATCATCACTGTCGGACTTCAGACTGATTTCTGCATAGATGCTGCTGTAAAGAGCGGCTTTGAACACGGATTTGAGATGATCGTTCCGGAATACTGCAATTCCACAAGGACAAATCCTTACATCGATCCGGAGACGACCTATCATTTCTATAACGAATACATGTGGCCGGACAGATACGCAAAGTGCGTTACAATGAAAGATGCACTTGATCTTATCAGTTCATATGACGGAACAGAACGTGCCGCCGATAAGGATGCCCTTTCAGGATGCGGAACGATGAGGATAGAAACAGACCGTCTTATCCTCAGAAGATTTGAATTTGACGATATTCCGTCCATGATGAGAAACTGGATATCTGATGAAGACGTTCAGAACAGATACGGCGAACCGGCTTACAAAACACCGGAAGCTGTAAGAGAGCTTCTTGAAAAATATATAAACGGATACAAGGACGGCAACTATTACAGATGGGCTGTCATCGAAAAGGAATCCGGCGAATGCATCGGCCAGATCGCATATTTCCTCGTTGACAGAAACAATCATTTCGGCGAGATCGAATACTGCATCGGTACGGCGTTCCAGGGAAAAGGATACGCAACGGAAGCAACAAAGGCACTCATCCGTTTCGGATTTGAAAATATTCATTTCAACAAGATCCAGATCTGCGCCCGTCCGATAAACGCACCATCAAGAAGAGTCATAGAAAAATGCGGCTTCACATACGAAGGCACGCTCCGAGACTACTTCTTCATAAACGGAAAATACGAAAGCAGAATGTATCATTCGATCCTGCGGTCGGAACAGTAATGAAATGAGGCACCTTCGGTGCAGTTGAAATAAATGTGCGGTCAACAGAATAAAACAATTATCACCTTCAGCACTGAAATACCATCAGAATTTCAGTGCTGAAATTTTTTTATTTACACTGTAAGATTTCGAAAAAAATGCTGTCAGTATATATGAGGGAGGACGAGGTCAATGACAGATGATCAGACTATAATCCAGCACTACTGGGACAGAAATGAGAAAGCACTTGTCGAAACGGCTGAAAAATATGGTCCGTTCTGCAGTTCTATCGCTGAAAACATTTTAAAAGACAGAGAAGATGCAGAGGAATGTGTGAATGACACTTATCTTAAGACGTGGAATTCGATACCTTCGAACAGACCGCGTATATTTCCGGCATTTATCGGAAGGATAGTACGTAATCTGGCGTTTAACCGCTATAATTATTCACATACAGCAAAACGCGGAGGCGGACAGATCAGTGTCGTACTTGATGAGCTTGCGGAGTGTATTCCGGACGAATCTGCCGCAGTGGAGATGTCTGACAACGAACTTTCTGAGGCAATAAACGATTATGTTGCATCACTTTCGGTGCGGAACCGCAATGTGTTCGTAATGAGATACTGGTATACAGACAGTATCGAAAAAATAGCTTCTGAACTTCATCTGAGTGAAAACAATGTTTATGTGATACTCGCACGCCTTAAAACAAAGCTTCGTGCACATCTTGCTGAAAGAGGAATAAAACTATGACAGCGGAAGATCTATACAGAGCTATAGGGAATATTGACGACGAATATCTTGTAATAAAGAAAATAAAACCTTTTTCATATGAAACAAAGACAATTCCGATCATGAACGATACGGAAAGCACCCGAAAAGCAGGCGTTTCGGTTAAAAGAAAAGCACTGCTTCCGCTTATTGCTGCTGTACTTGCTCTGGCAGTTGGTGGTGCCGCGGTTGCTGCTGTATGTTACGGACTTAAAATGAATAAAGAAAGAGTACGTAAGTCAATCGGATATTTTACGGAAGACAACGACTTTGATTCCTGTTTAAGATCACCGGAACTTATTGATTCCGATGGTGAAAACATTTATTATTCAGGAAGCAACAGTTACAGAGACTCCTGGAAACGCGTGACTTTTCACAATATTGAGACTGGTGAAGAACAGTTTCTGAAAATTGAAGATTTTGGAGAAGATACCGAACTGGTGTCGGTAAATGCAGAAGAGAATGATTTGTGGTTTCTGGCGCACGACAGGTACAAAACCCGGAATATCAATCGCAGACTTATCAGAGCAGACCGCAGCACCGGCAAGGTAAACGGAAAGATCGCACTTCCTGAAAACGCAGGTGATATTCAGGTAATCGTT
>JBGUVZ010000565.1:0-5441 GCA_045220685.1 Oscillospiraceae bacterium
CGATAATTCAAAGATAAATAACTGCAAGAGTACAATGAACAATTTTATAAACGACCTTGAGTACAAGATCGTTTCGAAGAGATATTATGACGTTGATGAGCTGAACGGGGAACTTGTAAAGTACGTTGAGGCTAATGCGGACAGCCTGAACAGTGTTCCGGATGTTGTGTCTACGGACGGAAAGTTTGTGTCACTTACTGAAAACATAACCGAGGCAACAGGAGTTTGCCCTAACGGCGGACATTATTCAGTAAGATGGATCATAACTCCTAGCGGAGAAGATAATCCGAATACTGCCAGAGTTAAGCTTGAATCATGCATTTGTGACTGCATGAAAGATGCTGAGAAGAACGTTCAGCTGAATTCTGCGCATGAATTTACGGCGGCGCTTATTACCAGATCAGATTATCTGAAATCAAGTGCAACGGAAGATGAAAACTACAGAGAAGAAATTCAGAAGATCGTTGATTATATTAACGGCAGACTTAATGATCCTGATGATATCAATGATCCATCAAGAATTGATGATATAATTAGTGATTATAAAGAATTACATAAAGATGATCCGGTCAAGTATGAAATTAGAGGCGCTACAGTTAAAGAAAACTCGCCTGGTCCTAATAATACCAACTGGGTGGAATGGATAAGTGTCAGCCTTCAGACTGATTATCCTGTATCTATAGGTGAAAATAATTCAGGTGAAAATATAAAAGATGTATATAAATTTATAACATATTACCCTGAAAGAAAAGATGGTTCATCTGTTCTGGGTGCAGCCAATGAGCTTCAGAGCGGCAATGCGGATGGTAAACTTGTTATCAAAGAATTAGAAACAGAAAGCGGAGTTGAACCTGACAAGAAGGACTGGCCACCTGTAGAAGGAACTGTCGGTTCATATTATTATCTGCAGGGACTTGATTACAATAATAATAAATCATATCAGATTGCTGACGTCGAGAAAGCTGATATTATTCAGTTAATCCAGAGAGATACCCACTGGTATGTTCAGAAGACGAATTCAACTGAAGGAATAAATTCAGGAGATATAGTTGCTAAACAAGGACAGAATGATTATTCATTAAACAGCTGTTCCGAACTTGATTCAAGTAAAAAGCTTGATATTATTATGGATCCTGATATAACCAATGCTGATTTCAGAGATATTTTCAGTGTTGGTGCTAAGTATAAAGATGGTTCAGTGCAGGCGTTTGAACATCTTAAGGCATCTGATCTTAATAAAGATGATCCGAATGACTATTTTATTAAAAATGGATATATTTTGGTTTCATCACCGGATGCACTGAAAGATGATAACGGCAATTATATAAACTGGGCAGGTGTTATGTCTTCTCCTAATAATACTTCCGGCGGTGACTCAAATACAGGAGAAGATAATAATCAGAATTCAGAAACAGAAATCGTTTCACAGAGAGAAACTCTGAAACAGGTTCTCAATGAAGAAGATCAGATCGTTAATGATATTTTCCGTTATGTTTCATCCAACGATTATAAAAATACAGATGCAAACGGTAATAAATACAATGAAGTAACCATTGCTTATCAGGAATATTATAAGGAAATTGTTCCTGATGGAGAAGGCGGATATAAGTACGAATATACACCACATACAAGTTTTGGCGCATTACAGATTTATCAGAAGAACGATGAAAATGGTGATCCGGGTGCTGAAATCAGAGTAAATGGTTCAGATGAGGCTATCGGATATATATCAGTTAAAGATGTTGCCGGTAGCTATAATATTAATGTAAAGAATACAAGCAGCGACGGTAAGTTTTCTACTGATGATCTTGAAATAACTAAAAAGGTTACTTACACTGTTAAAGATACGGAAGGTAATGTTAAGTGTAAGGAAACTGAAGCAGTTACTCTTAAAGCCGGAGTGGATTACTATATCGGAACTGAAGCTGATATCGAATCTGGTCAAAATAAAACCAATGAATCAATAGAAGCAATAAATAAAGGTATTGCTTCCGGAACAAGTTATTTCATTTATCTTCCTGGCAAAGGAGATAAACTTGGCGAAATAAAAGCAGGAAATGTAAAAACTGATACTCTCAAATGGGAATACAATAAAGGAGCAGATGACAAAGCATTTGATCTGAATAAAATCAGCGTATGGTATGAATACCCGATACTTATAACTGATCTTACTGTGACTCCGAATAAAACTGTAGAGTATTCAGTGTCAAAACAGAGTTTTAAACACAGAACCAAAGAGTCAGAGAACGGATGGTATCTTGTTGAAAAAGATAGTTCGGATGATAAAAACAATAAATATAACAAAGAGAATGAAAATGCAATATTAAAAAAGATCAATGATGTTGAATCTGATGCGGTTGTAAAGCTTTATAAGAAAAATGATTCCAATGTCAATAACAAAAAACTGTTTGATATTCAGACAAGAATAGAATCGCTTAGCGAGAATCATGAAATAGCGAAAACTGAAAAGAGTACTGATTGGTGGGAGAGATTGGAGAATTTCTTTAATAATTTATTAAGCCTTTTTGGAGGACGATTCAGAACTGGTGTCAGTGGAAGTGACATTGCTATAGGACTTGATGTAAAGGCCAATTATGGAATAAAGGTATCACATTCGCAAAGTGGTGAGTATTCTGTTATTCATTTTGATGTTGGCCTTAATCATGATACATCGGCCAAAAGGTATTCATCGAGTATAAGTTTTAACAACAGGAGATTCTTTGTTTATAAAGAGCCAGTTACATCAATGAGCTATAATATGGAACAGGACTATATAGACAGTCTGAATTCAACATCTAAAGGGAACATGTATATATATTATACAGATAAATATCCTGATTCTAAATCCAAGAGTACTTCGTATACTTTTAAAGTATATACCAAGTTTGATTTTGTATTGTACCAGATACCGGATTTTGTATTTTATCGTGATGCTGGTGATGGCCTTGATGTATTCAACTGGTTTAGCGAAGATGAAATGCATATTGAAGGCTATATAGGAAATGATACAACTATAAATATACCGGCAACAGTAGAGGGACGCTGGGAGTATTTTTATCCTGGTGGTACTTGTTATCCTGTGACTTTTAAAGGAGAAACTATCTATTATGTACCTGATGGTAAAACATATCCGGTAGACAGAGTGGGTAAAGGATATCAGAAATTAGGTCAGACTGTAGATGAGTACAAATTCGTAATTGAAGATGAAAATGTAAAGAATCATCTCGTAAGCATCAATATTGCGGAAGGAATAAAAGAAGTTGATGACTATGCTTTTGCCGGACTTGGCGAACTTGAATCCATTACACTTCCTTCTTCTCTTGAAAAAATAGATGTCCATGCATTTGAGGGAGTTACACTTAAAGGCAACAATACAAACTATGAATTTGTTATTCCTGAAAATGTTAAAGAGATTTATCAGTACGCTTTTAAGAACTTTACAGTAAACGGAACTCTTAGAATTAATGGGTATGCATATAACGGTCTTCAGTCAAACATTCGTGATGATATAGCAATTGGTTACTACAATAAATCCATTTTGCCAAGACGTTTTGACGGTGCTAAGTTCAAAAAACTGGTGTTTGGCCCAAATGTACAGACAATAGAAGACGGTGCATTTGAAGGAAATGAATCAGCAGCTTCACTTGATCTCGGTTCAGTAAGGAATATAAAATCTAAGGCATTCAAAGACTGGAAAAATGCAACGGGAAGTCTTTATATTCCAAAAACCGTACAAACTATTGGCTCAAATGCATTTACGAATTTTGCATCTTCAGTGAATGATCAGAATAAGTATCCATCCCTGACAGTAATGGGTGGTACAAGTCTGTCGACCCTTGATGGTGCAGTACTTGCAGGAAGTCATTTCAATAATGTTACTATCGGCGGAAATGTAAGTTCAATCAAGAAATCATCATTTTCAAATGTAGACGACAAATACAGTGGCTTCAAAGGAACACTCAGACTTGAAAACAGTATATCAAACATCGAGGAGAGTGCGTTTGAAAACTGCAACGGATTTACTGGTTCATTGATTCTTCCAAGAAATCAGCAGTTTAAAACGATATCTTCAAAGGCGTTTAAAGGCTGTTCCGAATTTACAGGCAACCTTGATATTCCTTCAAGTGTGACCAAAATAGAAAACCAGGCCTTTGACGGATGCAGTAAGCTGAACGGAACTTTAACTCTCGGAAGCAGACTTAATACTATCGGAGGAGAAGCGTTCAGCGGATTAAACAGAATCACAGGTGATCTTGTGATTCCTGAATCAGTGACGAACATGGGTAATCATGCTTTTGACAGCTTTGCTTCAGAAGTTGATAATGTCGAAAAATATCCGTCACTTACGATCTACGGAGGAAGCTTCAGTAATGGTACAGCCCTCGGCGGACTGATTTTCACTAACAGTAAATTTGAAAATGTTACTATCGGCGGAAAGGTAACTAATATCGATGACCGTGCTTTCAGAAATGCATCTGGAGAGTATAACGGTCTCAGAGGAACACTTTCAATTTCCGACAGTGTAACAAGAATAGGTAAAGCGGCGTTTGAAGGCTGTGCAGGATCGGAAGTTAGTGCTGGATTTGACACGCTTAAGTTTGGCGATAATTCACAACTTACTTCTATCGGAGATGCAGCATTCAGCGGCTGCTTCAGATTAAAATCTGATCTTAAGATGCCTTCAGAACTTAAAACTGTAGGTTCACGTGCATTTGCAGATTGCCTTGGCTTTGATGGACAATTATTACTTAATGATAAACTTGAAAAGATCGGAATGGAAGCATTCAAAGGCTGTACAAAATTTACCGGCGGGCTTACAATACCTGCTTCGGTAACGAGCGGCATTGGAAATCTGGCTTTCAGCGGCTTTGCAAGTGAAGTTTCTGATAATAACATAGGTGAACTTATTATAAATTCCGGTTCAATGAGTGAAGGTACAAAACTTGGAGGCTTCATCTTTACGGGATCGAAATTCAACGGCATTACTATCGGCGGCAATGTAACAGATATTTCAGCACATGCATTCCATCATGATAATACTGCTACAGTTGATCCTGTTCCTGCAGAGAAAGAAAAACTGAATCAGTATATCGAGGATAAAAACTCTTACGATATGCCTTCAACGAGCAATAGTATCAAGGCTGATTATTCTGGTATAACCGGTGAATTATCAATAGGCGACAGTGTTAAGATCATTGAAGACAGCGCGTTTGAGAACCTTGGAGTTACAAAACTGACAGGTATGAATAATACAGTTTCAATTGGAAATTATGCATTTAGGAACTGTACTCATATGGTTTCAGATCTTACTTTTGGTGACGATCCGTATTCACTTGAAGCTATTGGTGATGAAGCATTTTATGGAGATTCATCACTTGTTTCGGTTTCGATTCCTCCTTCAGTTACAAAGATTGGTCAATACGCATTCGATAAGTCTGGTT
>JBGUVZ010000566.1:0-10672 GCA_045220685.1 Oscillospiraceae bacterium
CTTGAAGTAAAGATGATCAAGGATGTTACTCCAATCCCACATAACGGATGCCGTCCTCCAAAGAGAAGACGTGTATAGTAACAGGAATAGAAACTGAGCTATAGTTTGCTTGGCGTCGAATACATAAACAAATTCGATATTTTTTAAAAAACGGAGGTAATAGCAATGGCTATTAATAAGGAACCACTTCTTAAGAAATGTAAGTATTTAGGCATCAGCCCAATGGTTATGGGTGTTTCAAAGGATACAAAGCGTAAGGCTGACCAGGGTAACAGAAAGAAGCTTTCTGAATACGGAATGCAGCTCAAGGAAAAGCAGAAGCTCAAGTTCATCTATGGTGTTCTTGAAAAGCAGTTCTACCACTACTTTGAAATCGCTGAAAAGCAGCAGGGTCAGGCTGGTACAAACCTTATCACAATTCTTGACTCAAGACTTGATAACGTTGTATTCAGAATGGGTCTCGCTACAACAAGACGTGAATCAAGACAGCTTGTTACTCACGGTCACTTCAGTGTAAACGGCAAGAGAATCGACATTCCTTCATACAGAATCAAGCCGGGCGATGTTATCTCACTCAGAGAAAACAGCAGAAAGAGCACAAAGTTCAAGGAAATCGTTGAACTTACAAACGGCAGAGTAGTACCTCTCTGGCTCGAAGCAAATAAAGAGGATTTCTCAGCTAAGGTTGTTCGTATGCCTGTTAAGGAAGACCTTGACTATGAAGTAGAAGAACATCTGATCGTCGAACTTTATTCTAAGTAATCTTCTAAGGTTTCTTGAAATAATAATGACAGTCAGACGACTAATTACTATTGATGTAGTTACGAAATAGGAGGGTTTTTATGCTTGAAAGAATAGAAAAACCGGAAATTGAAACAGTTGATCTCAAAAGTGACGGCAAGTACGGCAAGTTTGTGCTTTCTCCTCTCGAAAGAGGATACGGTATCACACTTGGTAACAGCTTAAGACGAGTATTACTCTCCTCACTTCCTGGTGTTGCTGTTACATCAGTTAAGATTGACGGGGTTCATCACGAACTCTCTACAATTCCGGGTGTTAAAGAAGATGTTACTGAGATAATCCTCAGCATTAAGGGTTTAACAGCCAAACTGCACAGCGACGGTCCTAAGACAGTATTTATTGAAGCTGAAGGCGAGTGCGAAGTTACTGCCGGTGATATAAAGACTGATTCAGATGTTGATATTCTTGATCCTGGTATGCACATTGCCACATTAGGCAAGGATGCCAAGTTATACATGGAGATCACACTGGACAGAGGCAGAGGTTATGTTTCAGCTGAACGTAATAAGCAGATCATCAACATGCCTATCGACGTAATTGCTGTTGATAGTATATATACTCCTGTTTTAAAGGTAAACTATCATGTAGAAGATACTCGACTTGGTCAGGTAACTGACTTTGACAAGCTTACATTAGAAGTTTGGACTGACGGTACAATTTCCGCCAAGGAGGCTATATCTCAGGCAGCCAATCTCCTCAACGAGCACCTTAAGTTATTCATCGACCTCTCAGATGAGGCTACAATAACTGAAGTATTAGTCGAAAAAGACGAAAAGGGTAAAGAAAAGATCCTTGAGATGACCATTGAGGAACTTGACTTGTCGGTACGTTCGTTTAATTGTTTAAAACGTGCGGGTATCAATACCGTTGATGACCTCATCAACAAGTCCGAAGAGGAAATGATGAAGGTTCGTAATCTCGGTAAGAAATCCTTCGATGAAGTTAAGGAAAAGCTCCAGTCACTTGGATTTGACCTTTCTTCTGAAGAAGAATAATCGTAAAACATTTTCATGCTGGTTAAGACAGCGTCACTATAGAAAAGGAGTGAATTTCAATGCCAGGTACAAGAAAGCTGGGTAGAACTTCTGATCATAGAAAAGCTATGCTCAGAGCTATGGTTACATACCTTCTTGAAAACGGCCAGATCGAAACAACAGTTACAAGAGCAAAGGAAGTTCGTGCTGTTGCTGAAAAGATGATAACTCTTGGTAAGACAAATGACCTGCACTCAAAGCGTCAGGTATTAGCTTACGTAACAAAGGAAGCAGTTGTTAAGAAGCTTTTTGACGATATCGCACCTCAGTATGCTGAAAGAAACGGTGGTTACACACAGATCATCAAGATCGGACCACGTCGCGGCGACGCAGCTGAAATGGCTATAATCAAGCTCGTTTGATTATCTGATAATCATATAGCTTAAAAAAACAGATCCCGGAGCAGAAATGTTCCGGGATTTTTTATGTGCATTTTTGACTATTGAAATAAGAAAAAAATATGATATAATAAATGTATTACTATTATTAAAAAAGGAGACGGGAAATGGATACAGACATATGCGGCTTGTTTATTTTAATAGCCGGACTTGCCTTTACGATATACGGAATGAATGAGGTGTCACAGCACCTCGAAAAACTCACCGGAAGCCGGATTGAAAAGATACTGAAAAAAGTGACTAAGAATCCTTTTAAAAGCATTGCTCTTGGAACCGGTATAACAGTAATAATGCAGTCCTCATCTGCGCTTGCCAGTGTGCTTACCGGACTTGTCAATTCAGGTGTTATGGAACTTGGCCAGACTATCGGTCTTATTATGGGTTCCAATATAGGTACGACCTTTACGTTGTGGATAACAGGCCTGATACCTTTTGATGATTTGGCCTGCTTCTATGTCATAGGCAGTGTTGCGCTGGCAGGTATAATTCTGAAAATGTTCTCTTCAAAGGACAAGCTGAACGATGCCGGAACAATACTGTTTTCTGCTTCTATCCTGTTTGCAGGTATCTGTTTTATGACCGAATCTTTTAATATGATGAAGTGGGGGCCAATACCGTCGCTTTTGCCCCTTGGGAAATATACTTTAAATCCCGGTCCGCTACTATCCGATCCGGTTCAGACAGTATTAAAAAATCCGTTTCTCTGTATTCTCGCAGGTGCGGTCGTAACTGTTCTGCTTCACAGCTCCTCAGTTTCCGTAGCTGCTCTTCAGGCTCTTTCGCTTACTGGCTTCCTTCCTCTTGAGTCAGCTATTTTCCTTATTGTCGGACAGAACATAGGAACAAGTGTTACTTCGGTTATTTCAAGTCACGGTGCAAGTAAAAATGCGCGACGTGTCTCATTTATTCATCTGTTTTTCAATCTGACCGGAGGTCTGCTGACTGTTGCAGGTGTCTGGGCGTATGTATCATATTTTCAAAGCATTGATGATGAAATGGCAAATCCTCTTATGATAGCAGTCATTCATACAGCATTCAATGTGCTTACGTCTCTTATTCTTATACCGTTCTCATCTAAGCTTGAAAAACTTGCAGTTCTGTTTATCAAGGGTAAAGATGAGGTTTCTGACGCTGAAAACAATCTCTTTATCGATGACAGACTTCTCGAAACTCCGTCATTTGCGCTTACCGAGTGCCGAAGCTTTGCTGAAAAAATGGCTCAGCTGTCACTTGAAAGTTTCCGCGATGCGTTTGCGATAGCAGGAAAATTTGACGCAAAGACTGCGGATAAAGTCCTTAAGACTGAAGATCTTATCGACGACTACGAGGATAAGCTCGGAACATATCTTATCAAGCTTTCCGGATGTTCGCTCACCAAGGAGGATGCAGCACTTGTATCCAGACTGCTTCACTGCATAGGTGACTTCGAAAGAATATCCGACCATGCTGCTAATCTCGTTAAGATATACAGGGAAATGTATGAAAGAAAGATACGCTTCTCCCACGCAGCTCGTATAGAAACTGAAATACTCGAAACTGCAGTTTCAGATATTCTTGAAATGTCAGTAAATGCGTTTATCAATAACGATGCGGATCTTGCACGCAAAGTCGAGCCTCTTGAAGAGGTAATAAACGGACTTCGTATGGAACTTAAGAACCGTCACGTCCGCAGACTTCAGCAGGATAAATGTACAACAGAGCTCGGATTCATTTTCTCCGATCTTCTTACAAATCTCGAACGAGTTTCAGACCATTGCTCTAACATTGCAGTATGTCTTATCCAGCTAAAGGATGAGAAGTTTGATACTCACGAATACATTACAAACTTAAAGGAAAACGACAAGGAATTTCAGGAAATGCGATTCCAGTACGTTGAAAAATATTCACTGCCGGATTAAGTGCAGTAAACTAAAAAGGACGGGATGTCATGTGCATCCCGTCCTTTTTGCGGTCATTATCAAATATTAAATTCAATATAGTTTTGCTGGTTGAAGATTTAAAGGAGTGAGGGCTTCATTTAAATTAATCAGCCGAATAGACTCTCACGCGGAAATTAACACCGCAGTCCTCAGCTATTTTTCTGCATTTTTCGATCTCTTCTTCTCCGATAACGTCAACCACCGTAAAAGCAACGTTCTCAGTGTATTTGCGGCATTCCTTTGCAAAGTCAAGCATTGCATCGAATGAGATTATACCGAAGGAAGGGTGAACTATGTCGTTGTACTTAACTTTATCTGAAGCGTTAAGGCTGATGGAAACGGAATCGATGTTTTCACAGATTTCTTTTGCTATGCTTCTTTTGTATATAAGGTCGCCGAGACCGTTTGTGTTAAGGCGTGTTTTAATACCTTTTCCGCGCAGATACTTAGCAGTACGGATAAGTACGTCAAAAGCGCAGGTAGGTTCGCCGTATCCGCAGAAGATGGCTTCACTGTAACCGGTAAAGTCGAATTTATCGATAGCAGCCTTTACTTCTTCGAAGTCCGGACTGTGGTCAAGCCAGAGACTGCCGGATTCGCCGACAGAATCAGTAGTGCTTCTGATGCAGAATTCGCATCTGCACGGACAGGCGTTTGTTATGTTTAAGTAAACGTTGGTTTTATAGGTATACAGGATTTCATTTTTATTATCCATTTAAATTCACCTCGTAAATTTAGATTATAAGCTGGTCATTTATATCCGACCGGTTGGCTTGTGATCATCTCAGATTTTCAATAAGGAATCCGAGATTCTTCTCAAATTCAACACCGTAGTTATGATCCGGATCAGGATCTTCTGCCAGGGTGTCCTTAATAGATCTTTCGATAAATGCGGCTGCAGTGTTTACAGCTGTTTCAAGATCCTTTCCGTTAAGCAGCATACTGAAAGTAACGGAGGCGAATATATCACCGGTACCGGAAAAACTCTTTCCGAGCCGTTCAGATACCGTAGAATATTCGCTGTTTTTCGTAAATGCCATGTTGCAGATACTGTTGCCGTCATCGATACCGGTGACTATTACAGTCAGATCATTTTTTCTGTCTGTTAGTTTATGAGCCAGTTTCTTTATTTCATCTTTCTTTTTATCAGATGAAAGGGAACAGATATCAGAATAACTGCCGTCTGAAAGCAGGCAGAGTTCAGTAAGATTCGGGGTAATTACATCTGCTTTCATGGTAAGACTGCGCATCTTATCGCACATGATATCACTGTATCCCTTGTAGATCTCTCCGTTGTCGCCCATTACAGGATCAACGAGAACAAGAGTATCTTCCTTTTTGAAATTATCGATAAAGGAGCCGATAAAATCTGCCTGTTTCGGATGTGCTATGTATCCGCTGTAAATACCGTTAAATTCAGCTTTGCATAAGTTCCACATTTTAATATATTCATCAAGATGTTCAGTGAGATCGTTACAGTAGTAATGCGGAAAACCAGTCTGGTTTGTAAGTACTGCCGTAGGTATTGAACAGGCCTGAATGCCGCAGACTGAAAGTATCGGTATTGCAACACCCAGTGAACATCGTCCGAAGCCGGACAGATCATTTATAACAGCAGCTTTTGCCACTAAAGGATCACCTTCTTAAGTTTTTACGTTGCAGATCCGGCTTGGCCAGACCTGCAGAATGGAGGAGAATGCAGGGTTTCGCCCTGATATCCCCGAGGATTTATGAATAAATCTGTACTTATTATACATAAAAACTGTGCATCTTAAAATAGTCAGTTTAAATAATATTTAAGGGGACACTCCTGATATATGTGCTTCACTTTATTTCTTAAATTAAATCACTTAAATTGTATATTAAAAACTAATTAATTCCGGTATAAAATATAGAAAATTCTATTGACAACGATTACATGCTGTGGTATAATACTGAACAGAGGGTTGAAAACGATTACCGGCACGGTGACAAGTCAGAATAACTGATGATCTCATCGTATCAAACGTTATGCCGGTAAGGGTTCAGGTATATTGTAAGGCACTGTCGTCAGGCATTCGGGAGAAATCATCTTTCTGGAGGGGGAGGTGATATCTTTATAAACGGCGGCGGTGGATCAGTGAAAGGATGTGCGTTCATGCATAGAACATCAAAATGTATTGCTTCATTTGCACTAGTAACTGCCATGATCGGAACAGTTATCGCAGGAGGATATGACAGGTCATCTTTCGGTACTGCAGAGGCAGCGGAAAGTCAGAGCTACAGATTTGATAATGTTGAAATTGTGGGCGGCGGCGGATTTGTACCGGGAATCATATACAATCCGACCGAGGAAGGCCTTGTTTATCTGAGAACGGACATGGGTGGTGCGTACATCAGAAACAAGGAAACACTTGAATGGGAACCTATAACTGACTGGGTATCTCCGGACGAATGGAATCTTCTCGGAATCGAAAGCCTTGCAACTGATCCGGTTGATACGAACAGGGTGTACATAGCAGCCGGAACATATACCAACAGCTGGACTAACATGAATGGTTACATCTGTCGTTCCGACGATTACGGCAAGACATGGACCAGATCAGAACTTCCTTTCAAAATGGGCGGTAATATGCCAGGACGATCAGTCGGCGAAAGACTCATGATCGACCCGAACAGCAACAACATCCTTTACTTCTGCGCACGAAGCGGGAATGGTCTGTGGAGAAGTGAGGACTACGGCGAGACCTGGTCAAAGGTCGAAAGCTTTAAGAACGTCGGAAACTATGTCGAAGATCCGGATTTCGAATACTCCTCTGATAATCTTGGTCTCTGCTTTGTGGTCTTCGACTCCGCACGTTCTGAAAAAGGGATGCCGACCAATGACATTTACGTAGGTGTTTCCGACAAGGAAAATCCTCTCTACGTAAGTCATGACGCAGGAAAGACCTGGGCTCCGGTTGAAGGTCAGCCTACAGCAAAGACTTTTAAAAAGCACAATTCAGATGCACTCGACATCGGTATTCCGCATCACGCAGTTATCAGTGACGCAGGCGACATGTACGTTACCTACTGCGACAGAGGCGGCCCGTACCAGTGCGATGACGGTGCAGTTTATAAATACAACATAAAATCAGGTGAGTGGAAGGATATCACTCCTCCGTCCGGATATGACTGGGACGGCTCACCGAAGTTTGAGAACTACTACGGATTTGCCGGCATCTCAATGGATGCGGCTGATCAGGACACACTTATCATCACATCTCTTCAGTCCTGGTGGCCGGATAACTACATCTGGAGAACTACTGACGGCGGCGAGACCTGGGACTGTATCTGGAAATACGGCGATTCATGGCCGTCCAGAGATCTCAAATACAACATGGACATCTCAAAGGCTCCGTGGCTTTCATGGGGCAAGAAAATAAATGCCGCTGAAGCCGGTTCATACAAGGGCGAGGATATCGTAAACAATCCTGTTCCGAAGCTCGGCTGGATGATGGGCGACATCGAGATAAATCCGTTCGACTCAGATGAAATGATGTACGGAACAGGTGCCACTGTTTACGGTACACACAATCTTACTGACTGGGATGAAGATAAACCGATCAACATAGAAGTAATGGGCATAGGCATCGAGGAAACCGCAGTACTCGATATCATCTGTCCTCCTATAGACGGAGTTGAGGTAATAAGCGGTGTCGGCGACATCTGCGGATTCGTTCACGAGGACGTAACAAAGGGTCCTGAGTGCATGATGACAGGTCCGACATTTACAAGTACTACCGGCCTTGACTATGCGGAACTCGATCCGAATATCCTTGTTCGTGTAGGTAACGTGGACAAGGAACAGTACGAGATGATCAAAAAGAGTGTGGCGATATCAAAGGACGGCGGAAAGACCTGGTCTGAAGCCCAGCCTAATGTAAGCTATACTTTCCCTGCAAAGAACGATGATCCTGATGACATAGTTTCAGGCGGTACAGTTGCAATGGCAGCTGACGGTTCATCCTTCGTGTGGTCAACAGCCACAAGCCAGGGCGTTATCTGCTACTACAACAGTGCATGGGTGAAGGTTGACAGCCTTCCGGCAGGTGCAAACATCTGCTCTGACCGTGTAAATCCTGACGTATTCTACGCATATGCTGAAAATACATTCTACAGAAGCGAGGACGGCGGTCAGACTTTTGAAGCTGTGAAGAAGGATCTCCCTGAAACATCTTCAAAGATAAAGGCAGTTCCGGGCTGTGAGGGACATGTATGGCTCCCTGGTTCGACTACCGGACTTCAGTACACTGAAGACGGAGGCAAGACCTTTAAGACAGTTGACTGCGTAAAGAGATGCGACGTTATCGGTTTCGGCAAGGCCAAGGAAGGCGAGGATTACCTTGCAATCTACATGTGCGGCGAAACATCCGATAATGTTTACGGCGTTTACCGTTCAGACAACAAGGCTGAAAGCTTTATCCGCATAAATGATGATGATCATCAGTATGCTTCAATAAATTACGCTATCACAGGAGACCTCAGAAAATACGGAAGAGTATTCTTCGGTACCAACGGCCGCGGCGTTATCTACGGCGACATAGATGACGGATCAAAGGTCGAGGACAAGCCGACAGTAAAGCCGTCACCTACAGTTAAACCTTCTCCTTCACCGACTGTAAAACCTACAGCGAAAGGCGAAGTGATCTACGGTGATCTTGACGACAGCGGAATAATTGACGTAACTGATCTTTCAATGCTTAGTCTTTACCTTATCGGTGACATGTCACTTGACGAAAGACAGCTGAAAGCGGCAGATGTA
Organism: Oscillospiraceae bacterium; assembly: GCA_045220685.1. Taxonomy (GTDB): domain Bacteria; phylum Bacillota; class Clostridia; order Oscillospirales; family Ruminococcaceae; genus HUN007. Next base: position 8,936 of record JBGUVZ010000566.1, read on the forward strand.
ACTGCCATCGGCAAGCCTGATATTACATCGCTTGCACGTTTAAGACAGTATCTGTCGAATCCGGGCAAAATCAAGCTCGGTCCTGCTTAATCTGACATCTTCTGATTTAATTTATTTACCACATCTTTCTGTAAAATGATCTGCAGGAGCAGTCCTGCAGGGAGTTTTGCAGACCTCTATCGAAATTTTCATTCAAAATTAAAATAATGCAACAATAAAAATACACCGGTCACTGATCAGGTGTATTTTTATTGTCCAGACGTAAAATCACAGCGGGGTAGTGGGGCGGAGCCCCACTTTTCCCCAAAACCGCCGATCCGGCTTTGACGGATCGGCAGATAAAAAATTATATGTAACTTAACTATAATTGATAAATGTTTTTTGTCGTTCACTATAATCTGCTATTGATTTAACATGAAAATTTGTGTATAATGTAATATAGTGAATAATATCTCCGCGGGCGCGGATAGTCAGAAAGGATCTTTTTAATCATGAAAAAAGTTGGATTTTTAGGTGCGGGAAATATGGGATTTGCCATCATGAAGGGAATCACAGGCAGTTCTCTTAAGGATATATCACTTTATGCCTTTGACATAAGTGAAGATCTCAGAAAGCGTGCAGAATCGATCGGCGTTAATGTCTGCACAAATGAATGCGATCTTGTTGAAAAGTGTGACTACATCTTTTTAGCAGTAAAGCCTCAGGTACTTTCAGGAGTTCTTGAAACAATCAAGCCTGTTCTCACATCTGAAAAGGTAGTAGTATCTATAGCAGCCGGCATTTCAGGTGAATACTTAAAGACACGTACAATTCCTGATCTGAAGGCAGTTCTCGTTATGCCTAACACACCTCTTCTTCTCGGCGAAGGTGCAACAGCTCTCTCAAAGGTTGAACCGACTACAGATGAGGAATTTAATCTTGTATGCAGCATTTTCGGTGCCTGCGGCGAATACGCAGTTCTTCCTGCTGACAAGATGAAGGAGATCATCGCTATCAACGGAAGCAGCCCTGCATTTATCTATCTTTTTGCCAAGGCATTTATCGAATATGCAGCAGAACAGGGCATTTCAGCTGAAGCTGCACAGAAGCTCTTTGCAAAGACTCTTGTAGGTTCGGCAAAGATGATAACTGACTCAGGAAATACCATCGATGAGCTTATCAAAATGGTATCTTCACCAGGCGGCACAACACTTGCCGGCCTTGACAGACTTTATGAAGGAAACCTTGTACAGGTCGTAAAGAACGCATGTGACAGCTGTACAAAGAGAGCATACGAACTATCTGAATAACAAGGAGGTACCGATTTGGCAGGATTTTTCGGAATAGGGGATTATTCGAAGGCCGGGGCAGGAATTGCAAAAAATCAGAACAAGGGCAGACTCAAGCTGTTTTTCGAGATACTTGGAGTCAGAATATGGAAACTTTTCGCACTTAACGTTATTTATGTACTGGCATGTATTCCTGTAATAACGATCGGTCCGGCCACTGCCGGAATGTTCAGGGTCGTAAAAAATTATTCCATTGACAAGCATGCTTTTGTCTGGCATGATTTCAAACAGGGATTCAAGGAGAATTTCTTCAAGGCGCTTGTGCTTGGCATTATCGACATTATTGCCTATACCGGTATAGCATGCGGTATCGTCATGTATACCGGAGCTATGATGAGATGTGCCGATTCGCAGAGGATCTTTTTCCTTCTGCTTCTGGCAGCAACTCTGAGTGCAGCATTAACATTTA
>JBGUVZ010000567.1:0-4913 GCA_045220685.1 Oscillospiraceae bacterium
TGGAAAAGTATTTAAAGAAATACCGGCGTCTTGTTTTTCTGCTGGTATTTACTGTTGCTTCTATGATAATCGGCATTATTGCAGGACTGATATTCATCAGACCGGTATTCACCTCGTCAGCATCCTTCCTCGTAACCGACACATCCGGACTGCATAACGAGATCGTTCATCCTGCCGAGATCAGAGAGTTTTTTAATCACGATTATTTTCTGTCTCATCTTGCAGAAAATGAAAAAGTAAAGGAAAAATTCACATTCGGCGAACTTAAAAGAATGGTAAAAATCACAGCGAGCAGGACTTCCCCTACTTTCAGAGTGAAAGTTACCTGTAAGAATTCCACTGACGTTTATTTCATCCACAAAGTGATCGAAATGGCTCCGCGGAGACTTACAATGGAAATGTCCGATGAGATTTTCCTTGTTATCAATATCGAAAGTGCTGATTTTCCTGAAAGTCCGAAAAGGCCGGGATTCTTTACACTGGTATTTATATTCGCACTTCTTGGCACTGCGGGTGCAGTATGGTTCATCCACACACATGAATCGATGTTCAGAAATACATCCGTGGTCGAATCAGTTGCCCGTTTCAAGGTACCGGTAATTGCGAAAATACCGACGCACCAGGGATACGGTTTCCGTGCCGAAACAAGTGAGTTCACAAAGAACTTTCTGAAAAAGCAGACCATCGTTCCGGAATCAGCCAGAAAGACTGACACTTCGGCCTACAATCCGGACCGGAACACAATAATGATCAACTCAAAAACCAGCGTGGAATTCTTTGACGCGTTCAGAAACTTCTACACAAACTTAAGCGAGATGAATGAACCGCAAAGCGGTCTTATCCTCTTCACAAGCCCGGAAATAGGCGACGGAAAGACAACAGCGGCAATAAATCTCGGAATCACCGCAGCAGCCCAGGGCAAATCAGTACTGCTTATCGACTGTAATCTGAGAAACAGAAGACTAAGCCGTGCCTTCAACGTTGAGAATGATACTCCGGGACTTTACGACATGGTGTTTGAACACGTGCCGGTAAAGGATGCAATACTTTTCACTGAATATCATTCACTTTTTGTTCTCCCCCAGGGCAATTCGAGGAACATCAATCCTCTCTCCCTTCTCACACGTCCTGAGACACTGAGTCATCTGCATAACATAAAGAACATGTTCGATTACGTGATAGTAGATACCCCGCCTGTAAACGCGTACTCAGATGCCCTTGCAATTACCGACGAAGCTGATCTAGTTTTCATGGTAATAAGAAGCGGCGTGACACACGACGACGAAACCGAAAGAGCCCTCAAGAGCCTTGAACTTTCCGATGTAAAAGTAAACGGAATAGTCTTAAACGACGTCCCGCTCTTCAGCGAAACCCACTCCCCGCTTACACCGGACTTAAAAAACATAACCAAAAACAAATTCATTTCCGGTTTCGGAATATAAAAAATCCGTCTTTCAAAAGAAAGACGGATTTTTTTCTTTTATTATATTTTTTTAATTATTTACCAGTCATAAGATCACAGATCATATTTGAGAACTCAACAGGATCATCGATCGACATACCTTCGATAAGAAGTGACTGTGTATAAAGAAGCTGTGTATACTTCTTGAGCTTGTCCTTATCATCATTGTAAAGCTCCTTGAGCTTTTCAAAAATATCATGATCAGGATTGATCTCAAGTACCTTCTCAGCCTTAACCTTGTTGTCAGTCGGCATTGCATTAAGCACCTTTTCCATTTCAAGTGAAAGATCACCGTCACTTGTAAGGCAGCAAGGATGTGACTTAAGGCGCTGTGAAAGTCTTACTTCCTTGATCTTGTCGCCGAGAGTTTCCTTCATGAAAGCGAACATTTCCTTGCTTTCCTCAGCCTTAGCCTTGATTTCTTCCTTTTCTTCAGGTGTTTCAATATCAAGATCGCCTGCTGAGATCGACTTGAACTGCTTTTCCTTGTATGTGTTGAGCATCTTGATAGCGAATTCGTCAACACCCTCTGTGAGGTAGAGGATCTCGTAACCCTTGTCGAGAACCATTTCTGTCTGAGGGAGGCTCTTGATTCTCTGGATGCTCTCGCCTGTTGCATAGTAGATGAACTTCTGGTCTTCTCTCATTCTTGAAACGTATTCTTCAAGTGTTGTTAGCTTTTCATCATTTGATGAGTAGAACATGAGGAGATCACAGAGAGTATCCTTGTTCATGCCGTATGATGTGTAAACGCCTGCCTTGAGCTGGAGACCGAATGCCTTGTAGAATTCCTCGTACTTTTCACGTTCGTTCTTGAGCATCTTTGTAAGCTCGTTCTTTATTGTCTTTTCAATACTCTTTGCAATGAGCTTGAGCTGTCTGTCGTGCTGAAGCATTTCTCTTGAAATGTTAAGTGAAAGGTCTTCCGAGTCAACAAGACCCTTTACGAAGCTGAAGTGGTCAGGAAGAAGATCAGCACACTTGTCCATGATAAGAACGCCGTTTGCGTAAAGCTGGAGTCCCTTTTCGAACTCTCTTGTGTAGTAGTCATACGGAGCCTTTGCAGGGATGTAGAGAAGTGCGTTGTATGTTGCAGTACCTTCTGTCTTTACATGTACGTGCTTTATAGGATCTGTGTAGTCAAAGAACTTTTCCTTGTAGAAGTTGTTGTAGTCTTCATCCTTAAGTTCGTTCTTGTTCTTCTTCCAGATAGGAACCATGCTGTTGATGGTCTCGCGCTCGATGAATGTTTCGTACTCGTCCTCAGTACCTTCCTTCTTGCGTGAGTGCTCAACGTCCATCTTAACAGGGAAACGGATGTAGTCTGAATACTTCTTGATGATTGACTGGAGTCTGTACTGTTCGAGGTATTCGCTGTACTTTTCCTCTTCAGTGTCGTCCTTTACGCTGAGGATGATCTCAGTACCGACCTTGTCGCGGTCACATTCGTCTATTGTGTAGCCTTCAACACCTTCTGACTTCCATTCGTAAGCCTTGTCAGCACCGTAAGCCTTTGAACGTACTGTTACTTCCTTGGCTACCATGAATGCTGAGTAGAAGCCGACACCAAACTGACCGATAATGTCAACGTCCTCGCCGAGCTCATTGTTTGACTTGAAGTCGAGTGAACCGCTCTTTGCGATAGTACCGAGGTTGTTTTCAAGGTCGTCGCGTGTCATACCGATACCGTTATCGGTAATTGTGATCTTTCTGTTTTCCTTGTCAACATTGACAAGGATCTCGAAATCGTCTTTATTCAGGCCTACTGCATCGTCTGTAAGTGACTTGAAGTAGAGCTTATCAATAGCATCACTTGCGTTGGAGATGAGTTCTCTTAAAAATATCTCTTTATGAGTGTATATAGAGTTGATCATCATCTCAAGAAGTTTTTTGGATTCTGCTTTAAACTGTTTTGTTTCCATTAGTAATTCACTCCATATAAAATCAAATTAGCACTCGAACACTCCGAGTGCTAATTATTAGTATAGTACATTTTTCTGAAAAAATCAAGGGTTTGATAAAAAATTATTCTTCAAGAGCCTTGAGTGCCTTGATCTCGTCCTTGTTTACCTTGATAACTGAGTCCTTGATAATGGTAACTTCACTTCTGTCAATGATAACAGGAACTGCGCTGTCGTTTTCCGGACGTACTTTAAGCTTTCCTGTAATGATGTTTGCTTCCTCAACGTATCCCTTAACTTCGTTAGGCATACGAACGTAAGCGCCGGTCTTAGGTGTTATCTTAAGGAGTTCCTCGTATGTGTTCTGCTCGTACTTGAGGCAGCACATGAGTCTTCCGCAGGTACCGGATATCTTTGTAGGGTTAAGTGAAAGGCCCTGTTCCTTTGCCATCTTGATGGAAACCGGCTGGAACTCACCTATGCAGCCCTTGCAGCAGAATTCACGTCCGCATATACCGAGTCCGCCGAGGATCTTGGCTTCGTCACGTACACCGATCTGTCTGAGTTCTATTCTTGTTCTGAACACAGCGGCTAAGTCCTTTACAAGTTCACGGAAGTCAACTCGTGTCTCGGCTGTGAAGTAGAAGAGTATCTTGTTGTTGTCAAAAGTGAACTCAACGTCGATGAGGTTCATTTCAAGGCCGCGTTTCTTTATCTTCTGCTGACAGATGACAAATGCATCTTTCTCTTTCTGTTTATTTCTCTTTACCACTTCAAGATCTTCCGGAGTAGCTATTCTGATAACTTCCTTGAGTTCGGAAGTAACAGCGCTGTCTTCGATCATCCGGTTCGGAATTACAACATCACCGCATTCCACGCCGCGCACAGTCTCGACAATGGCTTTCTGGCCGGCCTCGGCCTTTATCTTTCCCGGAGCGAAGTAATATATCTTTCCGTTTTTCTTGAATCTTATTCCGACTATTTCTACCATGTTATTATTCCTTTACATTAAAGCTGTCTGAACGCCGTGATCTCACCGCAGAGAACTGACGCGATCAGCTTGATATTTACATTTTTATCGATAAGCGAGTAGGCTTTTCCAAGTGCGTCGTGCATCTTTTCACAGGCATTCATTGTAGTGCCGGCAGAAAGTTCACGGGCTCCGCGGCTGTAGCATCCTGTCATGCTGTCAGGATCATAGCGCAGCGCAAGAGCGTCACGGATTATGCTGTCGAGCATTCCTATGACGGTCTTAAACATATCTTTGTCGGCCGAAGCATCAGTAAGATTCTTCAGTATGCCGTACTCGTCCCTGTTAATTATACAGTCTGTGACCTTTTTTGTCAAATCAACAGCGTTCTTCATGACGTCGGAACTGATGTACTCCAGACACTTGCCCGCATTGCCGCCGAAAGCCGCCGCAGCTTCTTCCGCATCAGCTCCCGAAACACCGTTTTCCGCCAGTACTTCCATCAATTCTTCGCGGCTTAACGGCGATGCATTCAGTGAGATAACTCGCGAACGGATCGTTTCAAGTATAATGTTTCTGT
>JBGUVZ010000568.1:0-4547 GCA_045220685.1 Oscillospiraceae bacterium
ACTACGGCATAGAAATAACCGAACGTGTTCCGCTTCAGATGGAATCCAATCCACAGGATGAGTTCTACCTGAAGACCAAGGAAAAGCGAATGGGACATATGTTTACTTACTGATAACGCTGATTTAAAATAAATCAGCATGGGGCACGGGGCGTAGTCCCGAAAATCTCCCTTCGGAACTTCGGAGAAGCCGGGGTTCCGACTGATCATGGATTTCTTAAACATTTATATAAACAACAGGAGGAAAAATCAAATGAACGTTATTGAAGGAAGTTTTGTAACAGAAGACGTGAGAATAGCCATTGTTGCTTCACGTTTCAACGAATTCATCACAACAAAGCTCATCGGCGGTGCCGAAGACGCGCTTTTAAGACATGATATCGACCCGGAAAAGATCGATCTTGCATGGGTACCTGGTGCTTTCGAGATTCCGCTGGTAGCAAAGAAGCTCGCAGACAGTCGCCGCTATGATGCGGTTATCTGTGTTGGTGCAGTTATCAGAGGTTCAACAACACACTATGACTATGTGTGCAGTGAAGTTTCCAAGGGTATCGCTCAGGTTTCCCTTAACAGCGGCGTACCGGTACTTTTCGGCGTGCTTACAACAGAAAACATCGAGCAGGCAATCGAACGTGCAGGAACAAAGGCTGGAAACAAGGGCTACGACTGTGCAATGTCAGCTCTTGAAATGATTTCACTTCTCAGAAAAATATAATAATATAGTATAAAACTTAGATTAGTCCGGGACTGTACCGTTACAGTCCCGTTTGTCGTTTTTGTACACTTTTGTTTAACGAACAAAAACGGTCAAGGTGCATGAAATGTTTTAAAACTATATAGCAAGTTCGTCAGTTATGTCCTAAAATGTGCTAAAGTAAAGTTCCATATAAGTAATATAAGGGCAATTTCTGCATTAATAAAACAGAAATGTCATCGTCATTTTGTCGTGCCTGTGCCTATATAATTTGTATTGGTGCATTTTTATAAATCTGTACCATGTATTTATATGAAATACACAATTGAAATTGAGACCTCATAATGATATAATAATATTATTAGAGTAGTGTGTCTATTTGTGCTCTTTAGTTTGAAAAAACTATAAACTATAAATTAATTCGGAGGTGGTTTAATGAGTATGATTTCAAACGCAGGCTTAAACACATCTAAGTCGGGCGGAATGAATACTTCAGAGGAAAACAAGTCGACCTACAAGTTCAAGACCAAAGAAATCTCGTTTAACTGTCGTCAGCTCAGCGCGATGCTTTCTTCAGGCTTAACACTGGTTAAAGCACTTGATATCCTCAGCAAAGAGCAGGAAACGGAAAAAGCCAAAAAGATCTGGCAGGAGATCTACGAAAACGTTCAGAAAGGTGAATCGTTCTCGAGCTCGCTTGAAGCCCAGGGAGATGCCTTCCCTCAGTTCATGAAGAGTATGGTCAATGCCGGTGAAAGTTCCGGTCAGATGGACGTTATCATGAAGAGACTTGAGGCTCATTATGATAAGGAAAACAAGATGAACAACACTATCAGAGGCGCACTTATCTACCCTATCATTCTTCTTATCCTTTGTATAGGTGTATGTATCCTCATCTTCACAGTAATCATTCCTGTTCTCAGACCATTGTTCGGCGATGATCCTAAAAACCTCAATATCATTGCTCAGTTCCTTCTTAAAGGAAACGAGATATTCCTTAAGTACTGGTACCTTATAATTGCAATAGTTGTTATATTAGTTGCAGGTATCATTTATGCACTGAAGGTACCATCGGTCAGATACAAGGTTGATATGTACAAAATAACTGCTCCGAAGATCGGACCTCTTATGGTCAAGATCTACACAGCACGTTTTGCAAGAACTCTTTCGTCACTTTACTCAAGTGGTATTCCAATGGTTGAATGTCTCCAGCGTTCATCAGACGTTCTTAATAACGTATATGTAAGTGACAAGTTCAGACAGGTAATCGATGAAGTAAAGCAGGGCGAACCGCTTTCTGCTGCTATCACAAGAACTGAGATCTTTGAATCAATGTTCTGCTCGATCCTGTTTGTCGGCGAAGAATCCGGTGCTCTCGATGACATTCTTGAAAAGTCAGCTGATTACTACGATGAAGAAGCTGACTCAGCGGTACAGAGACTTGTTTCTCTCCTCGAACCGGTCATGATCATTTTCCTTGGCGTTGTAGTTGGTCTTCTTCTTGCAGGTGTTTATCCGGCAATTTACGAATCACTCAGCGGTCTCGAAAACATGTAATTTAGAATCCAATAAATGCAATAATCATTATTTACACAGAGAGGTGGAAATTTAATGCTATCGTTTGATATAACAGATAGAAACATACGTATTATCAGAGGCGCTGAAAACAAGAACAAGATAAGCATCAGTTCTGCAGCTACCCTCAACATTGATGAGGACATTATAGTGAACGGTCACGTAAAAGACGTTCCTAGACTTGCTACTATAATGAACCAGAAGATCAAGCAGAACAGAATGATGGACAAGGAAGCGATTGTTAGCATTTCTTCCAACATGACTATCTTCAAGGAACTCACATTAAGAAGAGCACAGAAGGAAGCAGAATTCACCAAGATGGTTAAGTCTGAAATGCAGGCTAAGGTTGGCATTGATGATTCCTATGCTATTTCTTATTCAATAGTTGGTTCAGGTGAAGTTGGTGAGGAAGTGACAGTACTTGCGACTGCCTGCCCGACAGAAGTTATCGACTCATACAAGAGAGTATTCTCAATGCTCGGCATTTCACTCCGTTCAGTTATCATAGGTTGTAACTGTATCACAAAGGTTCTTCTTTCCGATGAAAAGAACCGCTCAAAGATGCCTCTTCTCGCTGTACAGATAGACGGAAGCTTCATTTCACTTAACATTTACGAAAACAATCAGCTTTCATTCTCGCGTTTCGCATCAATTGATGCCGCTGACTACGATAACTCAGCTGACTACGTTTACGAAGCAGTTAATGAAAACATCTTCCGTATGCTTCAGTTCCACAGAAGCAGAAATGCAGGAGATCCAATCAGAAACGTTGTTCTCTACGGTGATACTAAGGAATACATGCGTATTTCTAAGGATCTCGAACAGATGGATATAAACACAACAGTAATTTCTGTTCCAAAGAACGTTAAGGGTTACCAGAACCTTGACTTTGCGCTCTATGCAAACGCAATCGGTGCAATGTTCCCTCGTAATCGTGCAACTGAAAAGATTAACCTTCTCGAATTCGGTGGATCATCAGCAATGGTTATGGATAAGGTTAAGTCAGACAGTACATTCAACCTTATCTTTGCAGGTGCATTTCTTGCGTCAATTGTTCTTATGGGTGGTATTACAGGCATTCTTGCGATAAAGGATGCAACTATCAAGCACAACATCAATGAAATGAACGCCTATTTAAATGATCCGCAGACTGCTGCTGATCTTTTAAAACGAGAGAACAGACTTGAACTTCAGACTCAAGTGAAGGAATATAAGAGAGCAGCAACTTTAGCCTCAGACGCGCTTGCAACACAGCCTTATATAACGAAGGAAGTTTACGATACCATTGAAAAGACGGTTGAGGAGACAATTTCTCAGGCTAAAGTTTCAGGACTTTCATTTAATCCAAAGGATAATGGTAAAGATAAATTTAAGATAGAAAATCTTAATTATTCAAACGGACAAATAGAATTCACATTTACTTCATTAGTAGACAAGTCAGATCCTGCACCTACTTTTGCAGCTCTTCTTGCAGAGAATCTTGAAAAGAAGGCTTACTTTGAAAATGTAAGTTATCCTGGTTATGAAATAATTGAAGGAGAAGATCAGAATCCGGGTCAAGGCGGTCAGGTTGATAACTCAAAACCAACTAAGGATCAGAAGGCGGTTTCAGCTACATTTACAATGGACCTTAAGAGCCCTGTAAACTATGAAGGATTAGGTTCATATGTAGCACCGGCTGAAGAAACTGCAGAAAGTGAGGGAAATAACTAATGAAGTTAAGTTACAGAGAAAAAGTAGGTCTTCTTATAGTAATAGTTCTAGCTGTAATTATAGTATTTATAGCATGGCCTATCAAAGTAATAAAGGGTAACATCAAGTCACATAAGGAACAACAGGCAACGATTAAGGTCGAGTATGAAGACACAATGAATAAGATTGCTGAGATTCCAAGAATTGAAGAAAACATAAATAAAATCTATGAACAGACAAAGGATCTGTCTGCAAAATTTACAGATCATGTTGATAATATCAACTTTGACAAGTACTTTGAAACACTTCTTAATAAAGAACCTTATAAGAAGGCAGGAAAGAATAATCTTGAAATAATTGAAGGTTTTTCAATTAACGAAGCTGCAACAGGTGATGTTCCTTTCTACTACTATGTTCCAGATGTTATCACTTATCCTATCCTTGAAGCAGCTGATACAAATGGAAATCTTATTGAAACCAAGGACAAGGCACTTTATGATAGGGCGTTAAATGCTGTAAATATGAGTGAACTTGAAGAACAGGAAGTAGAAGTAAGATCAGCAACTGTAAAAATGAGATTTACAAAG
>JBGUVZ010000569.1:0-2387 GCA_045220685.1 Oscillospiraceae bacterium
TCCTTATGTTTAGATAATTTTATTTTATCATATTTTAGTATATATGGCAATATCCAATATCTTGAAAAAAAGAGGATTATGTGATATAATTGTAAAAAACAAGGAGTACGGATATGGGACTATTTTCAAAGCTTTTAGGGAACAAAGAGCAGCCACTGGTGCAGCCGAATGATAATGCAAAACAGATAGAGGAACTAATTGGCTGTGAATGTAAAAATATAAGCGGCTTTCTGAACAGCGATAGCATAATGAAGCTATATAAAGATGAATCAGAAAAGGGGCAAAGAGAAGGATATATACCGATAATACTTGTGCTTAATGGTCATCTTCTTGAGATGATACAGTGCAATTACAAGGACAATGGCGGAGCCGAGATTTACAGGAGCAAGATGCTTAGCGCCGATATATCTCATGGAGAGTCCTTCTTAAAACAGCGCTTTGATGAGAATATGGAAATGTTTGATGAAGACTTTGGTGATGATGATATATATGGCGAATACACCGACGGCGTAACGCCTGCTTTAAACTTTCTGAGCACTGATAATAATGAAAAGCTTATTCTTGCCAGGATCCCTTCGAATAAGCCATGGGAAGTCTTCGCGTGGATACCTTTCGGTGGTTGGAATGAATGCCCTGATACCGAAGACATGATGGCAGTCTGCAAGTACTGGCATGAGAAATATAAAGCTGTGCCTGCTGTTATTTCAAGCGATGAACTACAGATGTTTCTTTCTGCTCCGATAAAAAGTATAGATGAAGCCTTGAAAGCAGCTGAAGAACATTACGCTTTCTGCAATGATACTGTGGATCAGGGAGCAGGTACGCTAAAAGCACTTGCCAGTATACTTAAGGATTCAAACGTCTGGTATTTCTGGTGGGACTGATACATTTCAAAGCTGCAATTATAACTGAATATAAGAACTAAGGCAGCCCGTAAAGGGCTGCTGTTCATTCATAGGATATAATAAGTAATGAGGTGAAAAATGAACGAATTGTCGAAATATCTGTGTTTGCTCCTTCGCCATCAGCCTGCGAAAGCGGAGCTTGATATGGATGAGCACGGCTGGGTATCAGTAGAACAGCTCATAAACGGCGTTAACGGCCACAGCAATTATAATCTGGATCGTGAACTGCTTGAACAGATAGTAGCCGAAGACAACAAGGGACGCTACAGATATGATGAAAAACATGAAAAGATAAAGTGTTGTCAGGGACATTCTGTACCTTGGGTAGAACCTGAGCTTGAATACTGCGAACCACCTGAGTTTCTGTACCACGGAACGACTACAAAGGCTCTTGAAGCCATTGTAGAAAGCGGAGCTGTAAAGAAGATGCAGCGACATGCTGTACATATGCAGGCTGATATAAGCAAAGCATGGCAGTCAGCAGAGCGCTGGCATAAGATTCCCGTAGTGCTGAAAATAGCAGCTTCGGAAATGGCACATGACGGCTATACATTTGGAGTGACTGAGAATGAAGTATGGTGTACCGATGAAGTTCCAGTAAAGTATATTTGTGATCGAGTTTATACCAAATGACTGGAGGTATAAATTGGATATGAAGGATAATAGCCGAGCCAATCAAAGCCTTTTTGGCAGAAAAGGATAAATGTTATGAAAAACAAAAAGCAAGGCAATAACTGGACAGCTTACTATGATAATGATACGAAACGATACTTTGCGGAAATAATGTACACTAGCCGTGAGGGGCGTGAGCAGTATGATTATGAGATTACTCAGGATATTTACGCCCGTCTCGGCACATTCAGTGATGATGTCGACAACGAGAGACTTATCAAAACAGGCAAGAGTGTATACTCTTTTGAGAACACGATGTATGGCACTCTCGGCTCCGAGAGAACGGTCTGGGATGAAGAAGCTAATGAAACCATGAATAAGTGTGTGAAGAAAAATAATGACTGATTGGTATAATTAGTCTAGGAGGACATAAAGCCTAATGGAAAGAGTTAGATTTAAATGTAAGGTTTGTGGAGAGTATCATGATATAAATAAGAATACTCCGACGGAATTTGAGAATTGGGCATATTCAAAGGTTGAATGGTCTGACTTTACAGATTCGGTCCCTCCGTTATCGGAAGAACATTGGCAGCGAAGCGAAACTCTGCCGCGCGTAGGAGAAACACGCATTATAAAAGTCCGGGTAACATTTGATGAGGTTCTAGGAAGTGAGTTTTATGCGGATTATCTGACTGCTTATGCTTTTTTTAACGGACATGAAACAGAAGAACAGTTTGAGAATTCGGCGATCGTAAAATGCAGATTTGAGGAAGTTGTTCTTTCAGATGAGTGCAATGCCTGGATAAAGGTAACTGTTACAGAGGTTTTGCCTTATCATAAAATTGCAGAGCTGCTCCCTCCGCATTATGT
>JBGUVZ010000570.1:0-2266 GCA_045220685.1 Oscillospiraceae bacterium
AAGCAGACCTTGACCTTGCCTGTGAAGAACTTAAAGCCGGCGAGAATGAAATGGAAGGCTTAAAAAATGAGATTGCAGTCATTGATCACGCCCGTGACGAGGTAAACGATCTTATCAGGGAAACTCAGATCAAAGAGGAACTTTACAAGGAACATCTTGCTGATATGGAGCCGAACTATCTCGTGCTTATACCCGCAGCGTCCATGATAATTATCGCTATCTCGCTGTTTATAAAAAACGTCTGGTTCCTGCTTGCTATTATTCCGGTAGTGATAATGATTTTCCTCGGAACAAAACTGGCCGCCAAGATTGAAGAAATCAGGGACAGAAAAGCTGGCATAGAACACAAAGAGCCTGATTATGAGGAAGCCTACAGAAGCTACGATGAAAAGTTAAGCGAATACGAACAGAAAAACAACGAACTTTCTGAAAAAATCGCTTTGCTTGGCACGAAAATTTCTGAAACAACTTCAAAGAAAAACGAGCTTGAACAGAAAACGAACAAGCTCAAACTCGTTAAGGAACAGAAGGATTCAGAACTCGGCAGAATCGGCAATGAACTTAACAAGACCAGTAAAGACATCAATGAACTGGATATTCATATAACCGATATTTTTTCAAAATACAAACCGGTCTCAACCACAGCTGAAATACCGGACCTTATAGACCAAGCACTCGAAACCATCACTGAAATAGAAACTACAAAGGCAGTTCTTAATTCAAAGCACGATGAGGACAATGTACCTTACTCACCTGAAGAGATCGAGGAACGTTCAGCCCTGCTTCGCGAGAAGCTCGGTCAGCTGACAGAAGGCAACGGTCCTGAACTGCTCTCAGACAGCCATACAGACGCGCTGGAAGAAGAGCTGGAACAGACCGAGGGCGAGATCAATTCACTGAAAGACACCATCACTTCGCTGCGTTCAAGGATATCGGCGAAGTATCATTCATCTGATGATTCTTCCCTGCTTCGTGAAAAAATCGAAGTTATTAAGGAGCAGATTCGTGAACGTCTGAAATATGTAAGCGAACTGAATATCGCTTCAGAAATTATGGAGGAAGCCGGAAACGAGATAAGACAGACCTTTGCTCCGGAGCTTAACAGTAAAACTGAAAAGATATTTGCACATCTAACCGGAGGAAAGTACAAAGGTGCAATAGTGTCAAAAGATCTTGCCGTAACTCCTGTGGAAAGCCGTGACAAGGCGCTTCGCGACTGGCAGTATCTCAGCACAGGTACAGCTGAACAGGCTTATCTGTCACTCAGACTCGCGCTTTCAGACATGATGGCCGGCAACAAGATTCCTGTATTTCTCGATGACGTATTCGCCCACTACGACGAAGAACGAACAAGGAAAGGTTTTCTGTTTCTCAATGAATACAGCAAGCTTGACCAGGTAATTTTCTTCACCTGCCACAGATATTCGATGACTGAAGACCAGTGCATCAGTTTTCCGGAACAGTAAAGTTCTGAACTGTGTGTTCACAGCAAAAACAATATACACTAATATACCGATCAGCAGACAGGTCCAATACAAAACTCCCTGCTGATTATCAGCATTCCCGTAACATAAACGAAAGAGGTACCCTATGAAATTAATGATCGCATCTGACATACACGGATCTGCATTCTGGTGCAGAAAAATGCTTGAGGCTTTTGAAAGAGAAAATGCCGACAAGCTTCTTCTGCTCGGAGATATTCTTTATCACGGACCAAGAAATGATCTTCCGGATGAATACGCACCAAAGGAAGTTATCAGTATGCTGAATCCGCTGCGTGACAAGATACTCTGCGTCCGCGGTAACTGCGACACTGAAGTGGACCAGATGGTTCTCGACTTCCCTGTTCTCGCTGACTATGCCTATGTTTTATGCGGAAAGATACCTGTTTTCGCTACACACGGTCATGTCTACAACGAAAACAATCTTCCTCCGATACCGACAGGCACTATCCTTTTAAACGGACACTTCCACGTACCTGCATGCAGAACTCTTGAAAACGGAGTTATCTACATGAATCCGGGTTCAGTATCGATCCCGAAGGAAAATTCACTTCACCAGTACATGACAGCTGAAGATGACAATTTCGAATGGAAAGATCTTGACGGCAAAGTTCTTATGAAAGTAAGCCTGTAATAATGAAAGACAATATTATCATTTTCAAAAACGACTGTACCAGCAAAGCACCGCGTATCCTCATGCACACCTGCTGTGCCCCGTGCTCGGTCTACTGCATCGACACACTGCGAACCGCAGGATCAGAACC
>JBGUVZ010000571.1:0-2716 GCA_045220685.1 Oscillospiraceae bacterium
AAAGCCGTAAATGATGAGCAGAAGCGTGTCGGCAGGAAAAACGATCTCGCAAAAGACCTTGAAAAGCTCACACAGAATGAAAAGAAAAACGAAGAAAAACTTGCGGGAGTAAAGGAAGAACTTGCCGCTGACAGAAGATCATTTGAAGACAAGAAAGATGAAGCCGATAAGCTGAGATCCGATCCTGAGTTTGACGGCTCAGACGAAACTCTTGTAGTAAAAAAGAAGACAGTCACTGAACTCAGAGATCGCAAGGACAAAATTGATACTGATCTTGGTAACGTTATAAATCGCATAAGAGATAACCGAAAGGCAGCGGAGAATCTGGCGGAAAAAGGCGTGTTGCTTTCCAATGCAGACAAACGTTACACGATGGTCGAAGAACTCGAAAAGACGGCTTCAGGTAACGTCGGCGGTCAGAACAGGATCACCTTTGAGACATACGTTCTGCAGGAGAATTTCCGCGGCATGGTTGAACATGCAAACCGTCTGCTGATGCAGATGACCGACGACCATTATTCTCTTGAAACCGCAGTTCAGGACAAAAAATCTCAGAAAGCAGGTCTTGACCTTGAACTCTTCGATCACTGGAATGACACTACCCGAAAAGTACAGACTCTTTCCGGCGGTGAATCCTTCCTTGCAGCTCTTGCACTTGCCCTCGGACTTGCCGAGGAGGTACAGTCAAGCAAGGGCGGCGTGCAGCTCGATTCAATGTTCGTAGACGAAGGCTTCGGCACCCTCGACGAGGAATCCCTCGATCTTGTCATGAACGCACTGAGCGAACTTTCAAACGACAGCAGCCGACTGATCGGAATAATCAGCCACGTTGACGAGCTGAAAAACCGTATCGACAATCAGATCACAATAACCAAAGACGTAATAAAAGGCAGCACTGCAACAGTTAGCTGCTAAACAAAAAAATCCAGCCTTTTATGCTGCACGATTGATGTGGAGTATAAAAGGCTGGTTTGTTTTATTCTTCAATGAGTTTTGATTTAACTGACGGGATAAGGAATACCCAGAACAACAGAAGCGCATTCAGTCCATTCTATAAGAGAATTAACTGCAGTTCTGGTAATTTCGCAGCTCTCCTTAACATCTTCTAATTCTGATTTAACAGTAGCCATATCTTCTTTAAGAGTAGAAACGTCGTCCTTTAGAGTAGAGACATCGTCTTTAAGAGAAGAGACATCGGTTTGAATCTGAGTAAGTATAGATAATATTTTTTCTTCCATTGGTTACACCTCGCTGTTGATTATATTCAGGTAAAATATTGTTTATTCTTCAGTTAGTTTCTTTTTTAGACTCTCAAGTGTTTCAGCAGAAATGCCAGTACAATTGATGATGATATCATCTGAAATATTATTTTTCAGTAGATTGAAAGCAGTTTCTGTATTGGCTTCGAGTTTTCCTCTTTTTTCACCTTTCCGTTCAGCTTTTCGTTCCCATTCTCTCTTGGTTGCGAGAATGTCATAACCTTCCATAGGTTCATCTACAATATACTGCATTACTTTTTCCGCCTCCTTAAGGTCTAAAATCGTATGTTTCAGTGGCAAGCCTGATAACTGGAGCATCTGAACTGTAATTCGTTGAGACCGTGCTGTTGATAAAATCTATCAGCAGGCTGTCGTTCATGGAATCGAGAAGTGATTTTACAATACCGTCGTAGTTGGTTTTGATTTTTTTAATTTTGGGTTTCATAGTGTTTTTCCTCTTTTATTATACAGTATTGTGCCGGCATTTTCAATACTGCATCATAGAACAAATATGGTTTATAATTCTTAAGAATATTCTAACAAGCTATATTATACCATAGCGATTTGCAAATGTCAACCATTTACTTTAGAATTAATTTCCTGAAAATATGTAGAAGATAGAATGTGAATGTGCAAGCCACCGAAAAGGTGGAACCGAAGCTTCGCTCCGGTTCGATTGAAATTCAAATTTTCAGTTTGAAAATTTGAATGGTGCGTTATTATAGGGAATATAAATAAAACTAATAAACTGATGAGCCTTACCGTTATGTAATGAAAACTGTGAATAATGTATATTTGATTTTAGAATATGTGAATTTAAAATATCAATATTGACAAGTGTGATTTGCTGTGATATAATAAATCTAACCTAAAAACCAATGTGGCATTTATGCCGCATAGTTATATGTTATAATGTGAATAATGGAATAGGTGGCGAGTTTTAAATATGAGTGCTGCACATACTAATGAACCGATTCTGAGTATTCTTGAAGTGTTAATTAGACACAGTAATCCTGAACATACACTTACACAGAAACAGATCAGAGAGCATATAGAAAAAGAAACTGGTGAAAATCTTGACAGAGAAACCATAAAAAGAAATCTTAGAAAATTGCTTGATTCAGATTTGCCTGTACGCGCTATGAAAGAAGAACCATCAATAACAGGGTTGTATTATGAGCATGATTTTACTGATGGTGAACTGAGACTGTTGATAAACAGTGTTCTTTTTGTAGACGGATTATCTCAAAAACATCGTAGTGAATTAATAGAAAAGCTTGAGAGACTGACAAGTGATCATTTTCGTTCTGTCATTAATAAGATCGATATGAATGTATATGATAATGTCGAGAATAAAGAAATTTTTCTTACTATTGAGAACATAAATGAAGCAATAGTAGAAGGAAAACAAATTTCTTTTAGAAAAACAGATAATAATAAACCTTATGAAGTGAGCC
>JBGUVZ010000572.1:0-4732 GCA_045220685.1 Oscillospiraceae bacterium
CGATTCTGCTATGGCAAGAGCCTTCTTTGCCTTTGAGTTTCCCTGGGAGGCTTTGTTTCTGAGACGCATCCTGTTAACAGTGGAAAATGCCGTCTCGCATCCTGAAAAAGTGGCAGAAAAGGCTACTAGAACGATTATTAGAATGATGTTTATCATATTTACCTCTCTGAAAAGAATATACATTACAATATTATCATAATAAATTAATATGTTCAATAGTTTTGCTCAAAAAAAGCAGGGATAAATAGACGAAGTAAAAAACAAAACTGTGCATTTAAATATGTATAATGACGAAATTGCGGATAAACGATTGAAAAATACGCCGGATGTGATATTATTTATAGAGTGAAAACGAAAGAAACAGTATTAAAGATAAAAAAAGTAAAGATAAAAAAAGCTTTGCTTATAGTGAAAAACGAAAGGGGCAGTACAATGATAAAAAAGATATATAAAAAATATGAGGATATTATACTTTATATTATATTCGGTGTACTTACCACTGTCGTGTCGTTTGTGACACAGTTCATGTCTTCAAGGCTTCTCGGAACAAGCGTAATTGTAAGTACGATCGTATCATGGGTATGCTCCGTTACTTTCGCCTATGTGACTAATCGTAAGTATGTTTTCAAAAGTGAGGAGCGCGGCGCTGTAAAGATAGCGGCTGAAGCAACAAGGTTCTACGGTGCCAGACTTGCAACATGCTTTATGGAGATAGCGATCATGTGGCTGTGTGCCGAACGTTTCAGCGGATTCTTCATAGATCTTATGAAGCTTGAGAAACTCGATTACACTTCAGGAATATTATCTGTCTTCGAAGATGCAACTGGCCTTAATGAAATGATATTTAAGATGATCGCTTGTGTTATCATACTTATAAGTAATTATGTGCTCAGCAAACTGCTGGTCTTCAAAAAAAAATCATAGAGTTGTTGAATACGTACAAAACGACCTTTAAAACGGCGGGTAAATACGTTACTAACAACCGCCAAATATTCAGTAAACGTATTGACTTTTGAGGGTAATTGAAATATAATTGAATTGTATAGTGAACAGGAGTAAAATTAGTCTTTAATCTATGGGTTTCATTATTATAAACAATTTTGATAAAATTGATTTATAATTATTTACAAAAAGTTTTTGATAGTCTTGACTTCTAACCCAACATAAAATATAATAAATCTATATGAAAATAGAATATTTATGTTATTTGTTTGCCGTATTACGAGTTTTTTCTGTAATACAAAATTTACCGTGAATCGTATTCACGAATGGTTGAATTATATTTATGTTTTTTGTATGCGAAAGTTTGAAAGTTTGAAAAGAAGATTAAATTTTACTTAGGAGGAATTTTATTATGAAATTCAATAAAGCAGCAGCTTGCTTAATCGCAACAGCATGTACAGCATCATTATTCAGCACAGTAGCTTCAGTTTCTGCAGCAGACGCTATCACAATCAGCGCAGAAACAAAGGCTGTTGAATCAGGCAAGGAATTTACAGTAGACATCTCACTCGCTGGTGTACCTTCATCAGGTATCGCAGGCCTTGATTTCGCTATCAAGTACGATACAACACTTATGGAAGTAACAGGCGTTACAGAAGGTGCTGTTTCAAAGACAAACGACAAGCAGGTTGAAGGTTTTTCTTCTAACCTTGCTACAAATATCAACAACGGTGCTGTTTCAGTTCTCTGGGCTACAGGTTCTGTTTCAGACAGCTCAAAGTGGATCAAGAGTGACGGCGTTCTCCTCACACTTAACTGCAAGGCTCTTAAGGACGGAGATGCTAAGGTTGATATCACAAAGGGCGTAAGAAAGGATGCTACAGGCATCGACATAGCTGTTGAAGGCCTTGAAGTAGTAAGCGGTACAGCTAAGGCTGGTACAATTTCTATCGGCAAGAAGGTAGACGAAACAACAACACCAGCACCTACAAAGACAACTGAACCAACAAAGTCAAATGACGAAAAGACACTTCTTGGTGACGTTGACTGCGACGGTAAGGTAGATATCACAGATATCACAACACTTGCTATCTCACTCGTTGACAAGAAGCCAGTTACAGGCCAGGCTGCAATCAACGCAGACGTTGACAAGGACGGCAGCGTAGCTCTTACAGACCTTGCAAGAATCAAGCAGTTCGTTTCTAAGGTAATCGACAAGCTCTGATACTGATCCTGACAAAGGGATATGATATTACTAAGGTAATATTAAAATATATTATATATTGAGGGAACGGACGTTCTTTTGATTATATAAAAATTTAAATGGAGGGAAAAAATGAAGGCTAAAAGATTTATTTCAGCTGTATGTGCTCTTGCAATGACAGCTGCATCAGCAGCAACCTTCGTAAACGCTGCTGGAGAACAGGTGATTATCAAGGGAGATCAGATTGTAAAGGCTCCGGGAGCTTCATTCGAACTGAACTTCAACCTCGACAAGTTTGACGGAACAGGTTTCTCAGGATGCGAATTTGCTATCGCATATGATCCTAAGCAGATCTCAGACGTTAAGGTTGTAGAAGGCGCTGTTCTCAAGACAGGTGCTACAGCAGCTGAATTAGAAAAGTCTCCAACAATCGGAGAAGAAGTAACAATGGTAAACAAGGGCAAGTACGACTGCTTCGACTACAATACAGCTGAAGTTGACGGTAAGAACGTAGTTGCAGTTCTCTGGTGCACAGGCCTTGATTCTGACAAGTACTGGGCAAAGAAAGAAGGCTGTATCGTTTCTGTTACAGGTACTGTTTCAAAGGAAGCTAAGGCTGGCGACAAGATTCCTGTAGAAATGATTGCAATTCCTCGTGAAGGCAACAAGTCAATGACATTTGGCTACGCTGACGGAAACAAGGATGTAACTTATACATCTGCAGTTGAACAGCAGGGACTTATCACAATTAGTGATGAGCCAGTACCAGAAATCCTCTGGGGCGACGTAAATGATGACGGCGCTGTTTCAGCTAAGGACCTTGTAGCTATGATGCAGTTCTTAGTAAGCCCTAAGGATGCTAAGCTCACAGAACAGGGTATCTTAAACGGTAACATGGATCAGAAGGACGGCAACACAGACCTCACATCTGATGATGTTCTTGATGTAAGCGACTTTGACGCTCTTAAGAAGTATATCCTCGGTTACAAGGATTATACAGACGATAAGTTACCAATCAAGTAATTAAATCATAATTATAACGCATTCCAAGTACCGGAATTCTCCGGCACTTGGATTGCATTTCTTATCAGAGTCTGATCTTTTGACAGAAAGCATCAGTTCTGGCACATATTCGATGATTGGGTCCTGATCAGAGGATCCGCTACAGAAAGGATATTTTCATGAAGAGAGGTTTATCATTAATAACTTCTTTAATGATGACTGCTTCTGTATTTGGTGGAGCTGCTTCACAGGCTATAGGTTCTAACGCTATAGCAGTAGTATCAGCAGCTGAAGCAAAACCGGTAATGAACATCGGCGATGCGGTTTATGCCGGAACAACAAAGGTACCGGTAGGAACTAAAAAGGTAAGCATTCCTGTAAAGGTAACTTCAACAGATCTTCTTGCTATGACAGTTAAGGTTGAAGTAAAGGCTGATAAAGCAGGTGCTGCTGATCCGGTTATCACAGGTTTCAGTGAAGAATTAGCTTCAGTTACACCAGACGAAGCTGCGTCAAACGCAAGAAGTTTTATATGGACAAACAACAGTGGAATTAAAGCTCCGGAGCTTAAGGACACCGTTATTGCAAATGTTGAGATCACACTTCCTGATGATGCAAAGGAAGATTCAACATATACACTTACAGTAAAGTCGATCGACCCTTCAGATCTTGCTAAGACAAAGGGTTATGCATTCGACGAAAAGTCCGATCTTACTGAAAAGATCGCATTTGGTACTCCGACTGCTGAGGACTACACACTTAAGTTTGCTGAAGGTGCAGACGGAAAGTGGACAGAGGCTGAAACAATTAAAGTTAAGGCTGGCGATGTAGTTCCTGTAGGTCTCGAGATCCAGTGTCCATCAAACGCAATCGGTGCTATCGTATTCGGCTATGATCTTACAGGAAAGGCTGAGATCAAGAGTTTCGAAAAGGGTAAGATCGGTGAAGTAGATGCCGGTGAAGATACAAATCTCAAGGCAGTATGGACAATTCCGGGCGAATTCAAGGGTTACACATTTAAGGAAGAGACACATCTCTATACTATAAATGTAGCAATTCCTGAAAATGCTAAGGACGGGGATAAGTTTACACTCTCAATGAAGAGTGAAGATACATCAACAGCTGACAGAGTATCTATCAGTCCTGTAAAGCTTCCTGCGGTTGACCTCGTTGTAGGTGAAACTCCAGTTGAGGACAAGACTCTTGATCTCACAATTGATACTATAAAGGTTGACATTGTTGATGATAACAGAACATTTGAACTTCCTGTATATGCTAAGAACGGTAGCGCTACAGCAATTGTAGCTTCATTCGAAGCTCAGAAGGGCGCAAAGATTACAGATATCAAGGAAGCTGCAATTCCTGGTGATGTTCTTGCAAGTGAAGACAAGGCCATGGCAACATGGAATAACGAATTTAAGGGCAAGGTTACTGATTATACATTTGGTAAGGAAAATGCCAAGCTCTTTATTCTTACAGTTGAACTTCCAGCAGAAATCACAGAAACTGAATACCCTGTAGTATTCAAGAAAGATGCAGATATTTCAGATGCTGAAAGAAATACAGTAAAGCCTGTTCTTGTAA
>JBGUVZ010000573.1:0-2377 GCA_045220685.1 Oscillospiraceae bacterium
AAAAAAATATAAAAGCTGAACTTGAAAAAATGGCAACAAAAGATAGTGTAGATGCAGTAGAAAAAACTATAAAAACTGAACTTAAAAATGTCGTGACTCGTGAAGAGTTTAAAAGTTTAGAAGGCTCGATAAAGCAAAGTGATAGTAAAATTGATAATATACTTTCAGTAATAATATCAATTAAAGCTGAAGTTGAAAAGATGAATTCTTCGATAGAAGCTAAGGATAATGAGATAAATGCTTTAAATCAAACAATTCATGAAAAAGAAGTTGAAAAAGACAAAGCGTTAAAAGAACTTGAAGCAAAAATGACCAAATTAAATGATGATAAAATTCATGAGATAGAGGGAAAAAATAGACTTGCCATCGAGAAAATGGAACAAGACTTTGAGACTGAAAAAACAGCGCTTCTGAATCGCATTGAAGAGCTTGAAGCCAAGAATAAAGAATTAAATATTGAAATGCAGCAAGGAAAGGATGCAGAAGAAAAGCAAAATCGTCCTTTTGTAAACTTACTTGAAAAAATCGTTAAATGCGAAAGTATGAATGAATTCTCCGATAACAAGAAACTGAATGATATTTATTCGTCTTATTCTGAATCACCGGAGAGAATACGTGATTTTATATCTCTTGTAGGTAACGAATACGGTTTTGCACTTGACATATGCAATGCATTGAAAAAGTTTAAGAAAGCTTCCGCTGATCCAAAGCCGATAACTCAGGAAGAGAAAGAACTTATTGAGGAGATTAATAAGTTTTACAGAGAAAGAGAAGGTCGTGATCAGAATGAAGAACTTCTGTATCTTCCTAAAGGATTCACTTACAGTAATGTTTCAGGAGCACAGATCCCATTCTATGAACCTGAGATGCAGGACTTAAAAGACGCAATGCAGAACAGATTCGAGTATATTTCTGATGTTTACACACCATGTTTTAAAAAGTACGGAACTATGAATCCTCAGATCAAAGCTACAGTAAAAGGTCGGATAAAGGGGTGATCCTTAATGAATTCAAATATAGAATCGCAGATCAATTCTCTGATCGGTATTACTAATGAATTGATGAATGTAAAATCTTTGTCTGATTCATTTGATGCGCCCGAACTAAATTATATCAACGAAAGACTGAATGATAAACTTTTCCGTATATCTGTAGTAGGTGAATTCAGTTCCGGTAAATCTACATTCATTAATGCTCTGATAGGAAAGGACATTCTATCCCATGCAGTTGCTGAAACTACAGCAGCAATAACCTATATCTACAATGTACCGGAAAATGATCCTAAGGCAGGAAAGGCAGAAATTGAATTAAGAAACGGAAAGGTTTTAAATCTTGATTCATTTGATGAGATAAAAGATTATACTACGGCACAGAGTGAAAAGAATGTAGTTGAACTCGTTAAAGCAGTTAAAATATACGTTCATTTTATGTCAACGGATCATCCTGTGCTGATAACTGATACTCCGGGTCTCAACGGTATTGCTGAACATCATCAGGAGATAACAATTGATGAAGTAAAGAAGGCACATATGTGTATTTACCTTCTCTCACTTAAGGGTATTACGAATTCAGACAGAGATTTCATAAAGTATCTTATGACGTTTCAGAATTCATTCCTTTTCTTACAGAATTTTAAGGATTCTCTCAGAAGTTCAGAAGGTGAAAATATAGATGACAAGATCAATGAAGCTGAACAGATAATAAAAGATAATTTTATCTCAGAAAATAATCTTTTCAGTTATAAAGTTATTGGTATTTCAGCATTAAAAGCTCTTGCTTCAAAAGATAAAGACCTTAAGCGAATTTATGAAGATGATTTGTACGACCTTGATGATGAAAGCAGAAAAAGAGCTTATAAAGAATCAAATTTTTCAGAGTTTGAGAGTTATCTTGCAGAACTGATCAATACAGGAGAATACAGAAGGGTGGTTGTTAATTCTGTTGCAGGTCGTCTTGAAACATTGCTTGCCTATTATCTTGACGGTTTGTTAAGCCAGCAGGAACTTAATGACAGACTGAGATCAGAAGATGCTGATTCAAAGAAACTTGAAGCTATAAAGCATGCACTGGAAAAACTAAAAAATGATCAGGATGACAGGGAAAAAAGACTGCGTAATTTTATAATCAGTAAAAGCGAAGATAATAAACGACTTCTTGCCGAATACAGTAATGAAGCAATTAAAGGAATGTATAATAATGTTTGTAATGACATAGATGAGAAAATTAAAAGTTTTGATGATTATAAGGATTTCAGAAATGTGTACTCTGAAGCACCTGAGAGATATTTCGGTAAGAATGTATTCAACAGGCTCAATAGTTTTATTCAGTCAGATCTTAAAGAAAAAATCGGACTTTTGCTTCATAATCTTTCTGATGA
>JBGUVZ010000574.1:0-5841 GCA_045220685.1 Oscillospiraceae bacterium
AAGATACAGTAAAAGCTTCTTCCTCTGTTGTTATCTATAAAAATACGGCAGATATTATTTTTGGAAAAGGCGTTGATCCGATAGGAAAGCAGGTCACACTCGGTAATTTCAACACGACACTTACTGTGGTTGGAACATACATACCTAAGGTAGATCCTTCTCTTTTAGGCATGTCAGATGACGATCCTCAGACGGCCATTGTTCCGTATTCGTATTTAGAAAAACTCGTAGGTACAGATTTGAATACCAGTAATCAGATAGCTTTTATTGCAGATGATGATGTTTCTTCAGAAGAACTAAAAAAAGTGGCAGAAGAAGTTTTCCCTAAGTATATTCCAGAAGGTGAAACGCTCTATACTGAATCGCTTAACGATGACCTTGAGCAAATCGATACTTTTGTTGATATCATAACAAAAATAATTGCTGCTATAGCTGCGGTATCTCTTGTTGTTGGAGGTATCGGTGTTATGAATATCATGCTGGTAAGTGTAACGGAAAGAACAATGGAAATCGGTGTTCGAAAGGCAATGGGTGCTGATAATAAATCTATAAGGACTCAGTTTATTACTGAATCAATCATGATTTCTCTTATCGGTTCAGCTATAGGTATTGTTCTTGGACTTATCGAAGCAAAGCTTGTTGCAATGCTTGCAGTAAAGCTTACTTCAAAAATGAACCTTCCTATCAGCGTTGATCTTGGAATACCTGTTGGTGCCATCATCGGCTCTGTAATCTTCTCATTTGTAGTAGGACTTGTATTCGGTGTTTATCCGGCTGACAAGGCTGCAAAGATGGAAGTCGTTGACGCACTGCGTTACGAATAATTAAAGGAATTCGCGTTTAAAAACATAAAAAAATTCAGCAGAAATTTTTTCGGAAATTTCTGCTGTTTTTTTATAATAAGATATTGACAAGGTATGGTATCAGTGATATAATGAATACATGAACAGATATTCATATGTTCTTATGAAAGAAAGACGGTGTCCTTATATGAACGAAATTACGCTTAAGGTATATAACATTAAAAACCTCGACTGCGCTCATTGTGCTTCAAAAATCGAAGCTGCCATTAACGAAATGGAAGAAGTCGAGGAAGCAGTTCTTGTTTTCACTTCAAAGAAATTCAGAATCAAAGCGATACATACTGAGGAGCTTTTTAAGAAAATAATAAAGAAGTGTGATGACATTGAGCCGGGCGTCGAACTTATCGAAGAAGGCGGCAGAACATCACATCGTTCACGCAGAATCCATGCTCATGAGGAAGAACATGAGCATGAGCATCATCACCACCACGATGAGGACGGACATTGCTGTTGTGATCATGACAACGAACACGAGCACGAGCACGAACATCATCATGAGAATCATCACCATCATGATGAGGACGGACATTGCTGCTGTGACTATGATCACGAGCATGAACACGAACACCATCATCATGAACATGAAGAAGATCCTTGCTGTTGTGACCACGAACATGAACATGAGCACGAGCACCATCATGAAGAACATATAAAAGAACATGAACATATACACGAGCATACTCATGAACACGGTGAAAGTGAGAAGTCGGAACTTCCTCTAATTATTGCGGGGGCTGTTCTGCTGGTCGCTGCACGTATTGCCGATCCGCATGTGGATAATGTTATAATCAAAGCAGTGATGTACGTAATTCCGTATCTTATCCTTGGCGGAGAAATACTTGTGGATGCTTTCAAGGGCATTCTTCGCGGCAGAATTTTCAGTGAAAAGTTTTTAATGTCGCTTGCTACGATTGCAGCTTTTGTTCTGCAGGAATATCCGGAAGCAGTCGGCGTAATGCTGTTTTTCAGAATTGGCGAATACTTTGAAGACAAGGCCGTTGAAAAGAGCAGAAAGTCTGTTATGGCCGCTATCGATATGAGACCGGAAACAGTAAACCTTGTTGAAGGCAATGAAGTAACAGTTATACCAGCAGAAGAAGCTGAACCGGATGACATAATTCTTGTCAGAGCCGGCGACAGAATTCCGCTTGACGGTGTTGTTGTTGAAGGAACAAGCGAGATCGATACCTCATCAGTAACCGGTGAACATCTTCCGGTGGCTGTAAAGGAACATGAAAGTGTTCTTTCCGGATGTGTTAATATTAGCGGTGTTCTTAAGATAAGAGTTACAAAGCATCTTTCTGAATCGATGGTAAGCCGTATCGTTGACAGCGTTGAAAATGCTGCGGCGGGAAAGCCAAAGATTGACAGATTCATCACACGTTTTGCAAATATCTATACTCCAGTGGTCGTTGCAGCTGCTGTGCTTACAGCTGTTATCCCTTCTCTTATAACAGGTGACTGGCACAAGTGGATCTACACTGCGGTTACATTCCTGGTAATCAGCTGTCCGTGCGCGATCGTTCTCAGCGTTCCGCTTACTTATTTTGCAGGAATAGGTGCCGGATCAAAGAAAGGTATCCTTTTCAAGAGCGGTTCATCCATTGAAGCTGTTTCAGGAATCAAGGCAGTTGTAATGGACAAGACAGGAACTATTACAAGCGGAATTTTCAGTGTTGATTCTACTGAAACATATTCAGATACCGAAGAAAACGAACTTCTTCGCTTATGCGCTTCCTGTGAAGCGGTTTCAACACATCCTGTAGCACAGTGCATCGTAAGAAAATCTGAAGAAGCGGAGATCACACTTGCTGAAGCCGAAGATATAAGAGAATACGCCGGAATGGGTATGGAAGCAAATATCGAAGGCAGAAACGTTCTCTGTGGCAACGCTGAACTTATGAAGAGCAAGAATATTGATATTTCAGCATATACAGCCGGAGAAGCGTGTACAGATGTGCTTTGTGCGGTAGATGGTGTACTTGCCGGCTGCTTCAGGATCAGCGATACGATCAAATCAGAAAGTGCGGAAGCTATACTTGATATGAAGTCAAGGGGCATCAAAACTGTAATGCTTACAGGTGACTCAGAAGCCAGTGCAGCAAAGACTGCTAAGGAAACAAAGATAGACCGTTACTTTGCTAAGCTTCTTCCTGAAGACAAACTTGATAAAATGAAAGAGATACGCAGCGAATACGGAGCTGTAATGTTTGTAGGCGACGGAATAAACGATGCGCCGGTACTTGCCGGAGCAGATGTAAGTGCTGCAATGGGAAGCGGTGCTGATGCAGCCATAGAAGCTGCCGATATCGTTATAATGAATTCTGAAATGGATGCAGTTCCGCAGGCACTTAAGATCTCCGAAGATACAAACCGTATTGCAAAGCAGAACATTATATTTGCCCTCGCTTTCAAGCTGGCTGTAATGATACTCGGTATTGCAGGATTTGCTAACATGTGGTTTGCAGTATTTGCAGATTCCGGTGTTGCAATGCTCTGTGTACTTAATTCCATAAGAATTCTCAGAAAGAAATACTAATGGTCAGTATGAGGCAAATTTTCGTATTCTCGATGTCCTGAATATTCAGAAAAAGCAGGATATTCTCGTTGATCATTATTTCCATAATACTAATGACTTAAGCACATTTTCCTGCCGAAAGTGTGCTTATTTTCTATATTTTTGTTGATTTTATACTTTTTTTATGGTATACTAATAGTAGTAACTTATAACTTTTGAACATAACGGAGCGTTGCAGATGTCTATTATTATAAATAATATAAATTCACCGGTCTCAGAGGGAAGTGATCCGGTTATTGAAAAAGCTTTGAAAAAAGCAAAAATAAATCGGGATGATACACTGAAGACAGGTATCTACAAGACATCACTCGACGCCAGAAAGCGTTCTGATATACATTTTGTCCATTCCGTTTATGCTGATCTTGGAAACTCTGCACTTGAAAAGAAACTGTGTGAAAAGGATCCATCTCTTCAGTATATCGACAGTGAAGTGGCAAAGCCGGTTATAAACACGGAAGAATACAAAGGCAGAATTGCAATAGTCGGTTTTGGACCAGCAGGACTTTTCTGTGCTCTGGTTTTATCTGAAAACGGCTATAAACCGATCGTTTTTGAACGCGGTGAATCCGTTGATGACCGTGCCCGTTCGGTGAACAGCTTCTGGAACGGCGGACCGCTTAATATCAATTCCAATGTTCAGTTCGGCGAAGGCGGTGCAGGAACATTTTCCGACGGAAAGCTTACAACGCGCATTAAAGATCCTTTCTGCCGTTTCGTACTGAAAAGCTTCGTTGATTTCGGTGCTCCGGAGGAGATACTTTTCAAGGCGAAACCTCATATAGGCACTGACAAACTCAGATCTGTCATCAAGGGAATGCGTGAGCAGATCATAAAGAACGGCGGAGAAGTCCATTTTAACACCACCGTTACCGGATTTGAAACGACTGACGGTAAAATTACAAAGATAAATACAGACAAGGGCGATCATGAGGCCGCAGCTGTTGTTTTCGCAGTAGGAAACTCGGCGCGTGACACATTTGAGATGCTCTTTGAAAAAAATATATTTATGCAGACAAAGCCGTTTTCAGTAGGTGTCCGCATTGAACATCTGCAGGAAAGCGTAAATGAGAGCCTTTACGGCGAATTCAAGGACAATCCGTTTTTACCGGTGGGCGAATATCAGCTTTCATACCGTGACAATGAAGGCAGAGGAGTCTATACTTTCTGCATGTGTCCCGGTGGTACTGTTGTTCCTTCAGCAAGTGAGGAAAACACGGTAGTTACAAACGGTATGAGCGAATTTGCACGTAACGGGAAAAATGCCAACACTGCAGTCGCAGTATCCGTTTCTGAAAAGGATTTTGGCAGTTCACCTCTCGACGGCATGTATTTTGCCAGAGAGATAGAAAAGCGTGCCTTTGAACTGGCAGGAAGAGACTATAGGGCTCCTGCTACGACCGTGGGCGGATTTATGAGCGGTAAACCTACGCTTGAATCTGCTATCACTCCAACTTTTGCACGGGGACTATGCGAATGTGATTTTACAAAACTTTTTAACGATAAAATAAATTCTATGCTTATGACCGGACTTAAAGATTTCGGCCGTAAGATGCGGTGCTTTAAAGACGAAAATGCGATCATGACCGCTCCTGAGACCAGAACCTCATCACCGCTTCGTATTTTAAGAAATGAGGAACTGGTTTCCCCGTCAGTAAGCAACCTTTATCCGTGCGGTGAAGGAGCCGGATATGCCGGAGGTATTACATCGGCAGCCGTTGACGGAATAAAAACAGCTTATAAAATAATGGAGAACTATTCTCCTGAACATTAAAGAAAAGGCAGATAAAGATGAAAAACATAATAGACAGAAAGATACTTGCATCCTGCTGTAAAATCAAAGACAGGGACTTAATGGCTTACTCCCTTGGCGGACTTATGTACACACCGGCTCACAACGATAAGGTAACAGAATTTCTGACCACAGGAAAATATCCTCATCTTCGTTCTCTTGCTCTTTGTCTTGAAGATGCTATTGCAGACGGTTCTGAAGAGCAGGCAATAGAACAGCTCGGAAGGACATTTGAAGGACTTGAAAAATCAGTAAATGAAGGTCTTGTTTCAAAAGATGACCTTCCTTACATCTTCGTCAGAGTAAAATATCCGTTCCAGATCAGACGGACTATTGAAGAGATAAACAGAAGCGAACTGCTTTCAGGATATATTTTCCCGAAGTTTGATATGAGCAACGCTAAATCATATTTTGAGGAATTAAAGGCAGTCTCCGATGAATGCGGACGTCTGATATATGCCATGCCTATAATCGAGTCACGTACTGTTTCAGACTTAAGAAGCCGTGTTACATCGCTTCTGAGCCTTAAGGAAGTAACTGATCCTTACCGTGACATGATAGTTAATATACGCATAGGCGGCAACGACTTCTGTTCACGTTTCGGTGTGCGC
>JBGUVZ010000575.1:0-8613 GCA_045220685.1 Oscillospiraceae bacterium
GTTTTTTCGTCTTTTTAATCAGATTTAAGTATGAAATGTTATTGATTATTCCCATGAAATATTGTATACTAAAAGAGTATATGTGAATTTGTATGCGCTAAAACTTTGACTAAAGGAGGCGAAAGCTTGAAGCCGGAAAAAAACAGAAAAAAGCGGTCTTACAACAGATCTGAAAGCATTGAGTGCTGGCTTATGCTTGCGCCGTTTCTTGTGTTTTTTGTGCTGTTTACCGTGATACCGGTGCTTATTTCGCTGCCGGTGGGATTTACGGACTTTGATATGATCAATATGCCTCATTTTACGGGGCTTTCCAATTTCAAGAACCTGTTTCTTTCGGACAGGATTTTTATCCGTTCCATAAGGACGACACTGATATTTGCGATATTTTCGGGGCCGGTAAGCTACGTGCTCTGCTTCATGCTTGCGTGGCTTATAAATGAGCTTCCGAAGCACCTCAAGACGGTGTTTACGCTGATATTCTACATACCGTCTATGGCGAGCGTCTATACGGTATGGCAGCTTATTTTCAGCGGCGACCAGTACGGATACGTAAACTCAGTACTCATGGATCTCGGAATACTGACATCTGCAAGACAGTGGCTCACGGACTCACGTTACATTCTTTTCGTGGTCATTCTCGTACAGCTCTGGATAAGCCTTGGTGCGGGATTCCTTGCGCTTCGTGCCGGTTTTCAGAATATCGACAAAAGCCTGTATGAAGCAGGTGCTGTTGAAGGAATAAAGAACAGGTGGCAGGAACTTATCTACATCACCATCCCGGCAATGAAGCCTCAGATGCTTTTTGCTGCTGTTATGCAGATAGTTGCGGCGTTTACAGCAGATATAGTCGGAAGAAACCTTGTGGGATTTCCGAGTACGGACTATGCGGCGCACACTGTTATGACCCATGCCTACGACTACGGCTGGGTACGATATGAGATGGGTTATTCCTCGGCTATCTGTACCGTGCTGTTCCTTGTGATGTACGGTGTGAACAAGCTTATTACCAGAGTTCTGACGGTGGAGGATTAAGTTTATGACAGATGTAAGCAAACTTAAGGCCTCATCGGGCAGAGCAGGCAGAAAGCACGGCGGAACGGTATGCATTTTCATATTCCTGCTGGTCCTTGCGGTGTTCATGGCACTTCCGATATACCTTGCAGTGGTAATGTCGGTGAAGCCGTCACAGGAATGGTTTATTTTCCCACCTAAATTCTACGCTATGGATCCTACTCTCGACAATTTCCGCGAGATGTTCAGAGCGGCCGGACAGCTGTGGGTGCCTTTTTCAAGATATGTGGCAAACAGCGTTTTCGTGACGTTGGCAGTGACACTGGCACAGTGTTTTACGGCATCGATGGCGGCGTTCGTACTTGCCAAGGGAAAATTCAGGGGAAGCAAGTTCCTTAATTCAGTTATTGTCATTTCACTGCTCTACCAGAGCAATGTTATTTACATAGTTCAGTACATGGTCATTGCGAAGCTTGGCATGATAGATACCTATTCTGCGCTGATACTTCCGTCGGTTGCGACACCGATGGGCGTATTCCTGATGAGGCAGTCCATCAGCCAGATACCGGATGCCATGATCGAAGCGGCAAAGGTGGACGGGGCAGGAATGTTCCGCACCTGCTGGAAGGTAGTTATGCCGAACCAAAAACCGGCGCTTATGACACTTATGATATTTGCCTTCCAGTCGGCGTGGAATATACAGTCGGGGTCGTATGTGTTTGACGAGTCACTTAAGACTCTGCCTACTGCAGTTGCACAGGCTGCGGCTTCGGGTATTGCCCGACAGGGCGTGGCAATGGCAGCGGCGGTATTTATGCTTATACCTCCGGTGATATTCTTTATGGCGGCGCAGAAGAACGTAATTGAAACTATGGCGCACTCCGGCATCAAAGATTAACGAAAGAGGGATCCCCACCCCCAACCCCCTCCCGGAGGGAGGGGGCTATAGTTCAGGGGGCTTCGCCCCCTGAACCCCTTCGGAGGAACGTAAAATTCCTCTTGGAAGAATGCCCCCCCTTTGGAGTATTGTTAAGGAGTCTTCGAAGAAAAGAACTCAGATCGAATATGAAATTTACTGAAAGGAAGTGAGAAAGTGCATAGGATCAGAAAAATAACAGCGGCGATACTGGCGGCGGGGCTTTGCTTTTCTTATGCACTCCCTGCTTCCGCACAGAGAACCAGCGATACTTATAACTACGACAGATGGGGCGATGCCATTCCGTCTCAGGCGGGGTACGAAGCTGTAAGAAGCGTTTCCGGAACGGATCTTGGAACATCAAAGTTTTCTGAGATCTCGGATATGTTTATCGACGGTGACGGAAGATTTTATATTGCCGACAGCGGGAATAACCGTATCATTATTGTTGACGGTGATCTTGAAAGTGTTATCACCGAGATAAAGGAATTTGATTTCGAAGGCGAAAAGCTCACACTCAGCCATCCGGGCGGGGTTTACGCATCTGAAGATGGCATGATCTATATTGCCGATACGGATAACTCGCGTGTTATCCGCTGTGACGAGACCGGAAAGACTGATCTTGTAATAACTAAACCGGAGTCGGAACAGTATACTGCCGTGACATTCAGACCGGAAAGAGTCATCTGCGACAGCGCGGGATATATCTATGTGGTGGATACAAACGTAAACACCGGTGCTGTGATGTTTGATCCGGACGGATCTTTCCGTGGATATTACGGTGCGAACAGGGTGCAGCAGACTGCTGAAGTCATTAAGGATCATTTCTGGAAGCTGTTTGCCGGTGAGGAAATGCGTCGTTACATGACAAATTCAGTTCCGACGGCGATTTCCGGATTCGACATCGATGAAGACGGATTTATCTACACCTGCAGCAGTTCGCTTTCCCAGGATGTTGACAAGATCAAGAAAGTCAACGCAGCCGGATACAACCTTTTTGCTGACCTTGACGTGAGCTTTGGCGACAAACCGACTGCCGACTACAGCGATTATCCGCAGAATTCCTTTGCTGATCTGGACATAAGTCCTGACGGCATGATAAACTGCCTTGACTACACGAACGGAAGGGTGTTCCAGTACGACGAGGACTGTGAGCTTCTCTTCATCTTCGGCGGCAAGGGCGGTCAGACAGGTACCTTCCGACAGGTATCCGCCATCGAATCAACGGAAAACTGCGTTTACGTTTCCGACTCGCAGAAAAATACCATAACGGTGTTTGAAAAGACTGATTTCGGCGAGATAGTCCACAGGGCGGAGAAACTGTACAACGCCGGATATTATGACGAGGCACTGGAACCGTGGTTCGAGGTGTTAAGGCGTGACGGCAGTTACCGCAGAGCATTTATCGGTATAGCCGATGCCTTTATAAACGAAGGCAGATACACCGAGGCTATGAAATATGCAAAGCTTGCCGATTCGAGATGGCGTTACGACCGTGCTTTTGAGGGTGCTCGTGAGAAATGGATAAGCGAACATTTTCCTCTGCTTGCAGTCATGGTGCTGATCATAGCAGCACTTGCGGTCGCACTTCGTATAAGAAAAAATATTAAGAAACAGCCGGAAAGGGGGAAGACAGCATGATGGATCTTTCGGAAAAACAGTGGGTAAGTCACGCTGTTTTTCATCCTTTCGAGGGCTTTGAGGATATGCGCTGGAAGAAAAGCGGATCACTTAAGATCGCATTTTTAATCGTTTTTCTTTTCTTTGTCGGGACGGTGCTGCGTGACAGACTGTACGGCTTCCAGTTCTGGGATGCCTACGACAGAATTTTCAACATCATTCCCTACATTGTTAAAAGCGTGATCATATTTGCCGCCTGGGTGATCGGAAACTGGGCGGTGTGTACCTTGCTTGACGGCGAGGGTACCTTAAGAAGAATATGCATTTTCAGTGCCTATTCACTTATTCCGTATGTAGCTTCCCTGTACATAACTACACTGATGTCGCATTTTCTCATAAACGACGAGGGCGTGTTCATCACGTGCATTTATTATGCGGGGCTGCTGTGGAGCGGACTTCTTCTTTTCAATGCAGTGAAGACTGCACATCAGTACACAGTGATAAAAACTGTGTCAGCAGTGGCACTTACCATTGTTTCGATGCTTATAATGATGTTCCTTCTGGTACTCGTTCTTTCACTTTTCCAGAAGGCAGGACTTTTTATTTATTCAATATATACGGAAATACAGTACAGGATCAAGGTTTAAAGGCGGTGAGCGGAAATGCAGAAAAAATATATGCGGTTTATTGCAGGTATAGCAGCCATGTGCATGCTTATGCCGTCTTTCTGCGTATTCGCTGAACCGGATAACGAAGTTTCCGAAGATACCGCACAGACTGAAGATTCTGAAACTGAAGCAAATGAAAATGACGAGGGCACGGAAAAATCGGATTATGTCATGAGAACGGAAAACGAGGTCCTCAAGACGATGAAAAGGGCTTGTGAGAACGAAAATCTCATACTTTTCTATTCCGAGGAAGAGGACCTTATTGCTCTTGAAAACAAGAAAAATGGTTATGTCTGGTGGTCTTCGCCAATAAACGCAGAGGGCGATCCTGCGGCCAAGACTACCGTCAGAAAGGAACTGGAATCGTCGCTTGTTGTGGTTTACGGTGATCCTGACCAGAGGACCGGTTCGACACTTCGTTCAGCTAAAAATGCCAAGATGAGCTACAGCATCAAGGGCGACACTCTGGAAATAACCTACCGTTTCCCTCTTGCGGGGTTCGTTATCCCCGTAAAATACACTCTTGAGGAAAAATGCCTCAGAGCTCACGCAGATACGTCAGATTTCAAGGAAAACAAGCGTGATGACGACGAGAAGCGTATCATTCTTGAACTCTCAGTCCTTCCTAATATGCTTGCCTCAGGCAGCTACGAAAACGGATATTACATAATCCCTGACGGATGCGGGGCAAAAATAGATTTCAACAATGGAAAGACCGAAGCCCGTGCCTATTCTGCCAAAGTTTACGGAACAGATATCACCGCCGTGCCGCAGACTGCTCCGGACAAGACCGAGGAAGTTCTGCTTCCGGTCTACGCTTCGGTAAAGGATAACGGAAACGCCATGCTTGCAGTCATCAGCCGCGGCGATTCCAACGTGCTTATCCAGTCTTCGGTAAGCGGCCTCAACAAGAGCAGCTACAACACCTGCGGTTCAAAATTTGTTCTGCGAAATACCGATACATACTACATGAACAGCGAACCTCTGACGGTTTTTGAAAACAGCGATATAGGGCTCGAATCCCTTGAACTGAAGTTTTTCCCGGTAAACGGCAGAGATACCGGAAGTGCCGATGTGGCTGCGGTTTACCGTCAGTATCTTATGGAAAACGAGGAAGTTGAGAAGAAAAATATCAGTCTTCCGCTCTGCGTTGATCTTTACGGCGGCGTTACGAGCAAGGAACCTTTCCTTGGAATTCCGGTGACGCGCAAAAAGGCGGTCACCACCTATGAAAAAGCCGGTGAGATAGTAAACGAACTGTACGAAGCCGGTGCCGGCGAGATGATCGTAAGTCTCGATAACTGGACCGATGACGGCATAAAGGGAAAAGTCGATGTTTCCGCAAAGCCTTCGAAAACTCTTGGATCGCAGTCTGATTTCAATGAAATGACGGCACTGTTTGACAGTCTCGGCGTCCGTTTCTGTCCGGTAGTGAATAACACAACTTTCTCGTCAGGAAACGGCTACTGGGAGTTCAGCGACACGGCAATGCGTGCTTCTGGCCAGTATTCCAGACAGATAAGCTTCAATCCGGCCTACGGCACAAGGGATGGACTGAAAAAGCCTCAGTCCCTGCTTTCACCTGCAGTTTTTCCTGAGATATTTGATCGTATAACCACAGGATACAGCAGAAGATCTCTGCGTGGTATCTGTCCGGGGGACATAACCACCGTCCTGTACGGCGATTACGGAAAGAAGCATATTGAACGTTCCGTTTCGGAAAAATATATCTGCGACGGCCTGCAGAAATTCGATGAGGACATCGGATTTGTTTATGCCAAGGGCGCATCTGCTTATGCATTCGAGCATACTGATCACATTTCAGATGCTCCGCTGCGGTCGAGCGGATATGACATATTTGACGGCGACCTGCCGTTCTATCAGATGGTCCTTCATGGCCTCATACCGTATTCATCCTCGTCGGTAAACGGTGATCCGGATCCTGAGCGGCTCATACTTCTGGCGGCTTCTGCAGGAAGCGGTCTGAGCTACGATCTTACGGGCATTGAAACCAGTGAGCTCAAGGACACTGAGTATGATATTTATTATTACGCTGACAGCAGTTTCTGGACGGGCTATGCTGCGAAAAGCCAGAAATTTATTACAGACGTGCTGGCAGATGTGAAAGAAGAATATATCACAGATTATTCTGTGGACGGAAATGTGATAACAACGGTTTACTCATCCGGAACGGTCATAAAGACTGATCTTGAAAATGAAACTGTGGTCTGCGGAAACAAAACATTTGTTCTGGCAGATTATCTTGGAAAGGACGGAGGTGCGGCTTCTGATGAATAAGAAAAAGGAAAAGCGGCATCTGTCCTACGAAAAGCAGAAAAGACTGTACGGTTACGGATTTCTGAGCCTCTGGCTCATCGGAACGCTGGTGTTCTTCATAATTCCGGTGGCAGGCTCGCTTATCTACTCCTTTCAGGATGTTACTCCGGGCGCAGGCGGTGTCTGGGTGGGGCTTAAGAACTACTCGGCAGCGCTTAACAAGGATCCGTACTTTAAGACCTATCTGACAGATGAAATAGTCGAAATGCTGCGTAACACACCGATAATACTGATCTTTTCGCTGTTTTCCGCAGTGCTTATAAATCAGAAATTTAAAGGAAGAGCCTTTGTAAGAGCGGTGTTCTTCCTTCCGGTAATAGTTGCGTCCGGTCCGGTATATGCGGTAATAACCGGCGATATGAACGTAAGCGGTGCTGAAGGCGCAGAGCAGTTTTCCACGGTTTTTGAAACGGATATGGTAACTGATCTGCTGGAATTTACAGGCGTTTATGGACTGAGTCAGACGCTTACGGAGACGATAAAGCACACAATTGACGGAATTTTCGCAATAGTGTGGCATTCAGGCATCCAGATACTCATCTTTCTTGCGGCACTTCAGAATATCCCGCCGTCGGCTAGAGAGGCGGCGGAACTCGAGGGTGCCACTGCATGGGAATATTTCTGGAAGATAACTTTTCCGTACGTAAGCCCGATGATACTTGCAAATCTTGTTTTCACCGTAATTGACTCTTTCACCGATTCCGGAAACAAGGTAATGGAAAGAATAATCGCAATGCAGAGCGACTGGAAATACGGACTTGCCGCCGCGATGGTATGGTCCTACTTCGGAATAGTAATACTTATGGTCGGACTTGTTTTCCTGATAGTAGGAAAGCACGTTTACTACGAGGTCGATTGATGAATAAGGAAGAAAAGAAAAAAAGACGCGAAAAAGAAAAAGAGCACCGGAAGCTTATGACGAAGGATCAGCTCTCATATCTTAAGAGAAAGAAAGTCACAGATGCGGTCTGGCCGGTTTTCAGGACACTCATCCTTGCCGGACTTTGCTTTGTCATTCTCTACCCGCTTCTTTTCATGATAAGCTGCGCCTTCAGGGAACGAAGTGATATGAACGATCCGACAGTCATGTGGATACCGAGGCATTTTACGCTGGATGCCATAAAGGAAACTGCAAGGGCGATGGATCTGGGAAACACGCTGGTGAACACCCTGTTTATCAATATAGGCTGTTCCTTCTGCCAGATCATTTCAACAGCAGTTACCGGCTACGGATTTGCGCGCTTTCAGTTTAAGGGAAAGAAGATACTGTTTGCCGTGGTCATCCTCATGATCCTCGTGCCTCCGCAGGTCATCCTGCTTCCGCAGTACGATCTTTTCAAGGCTCTGGGCGTGATAAACACGGCATGGACCATGTATCTTCCGGCCATGACAGCCAACGGCATCAGAGCGGGTATCATGATATTCATCTTCCGCCAGTTCTTCCGCGGACTCCCGCGTGAACTCGAAGATGCCGCCTGCCTCGACGGATGCGGCCCTTTCAGGACGTTCCTCGTTATAATGATGCCGAACGCACTTTCCTCATTCCTCACAGTTTTTCTGTTCGCAGTAGTGTGGTACTGGAACGACTATTACGTATGCAACGCATTCTTCAGCAGCAACCGCACACTTGCCCTCACAATAAAGAACATCCAGCCGGTACTCAACGCCGCCCTCTTCAACGATGCAAGCCTGAGAGTATCCGCCCGCGAGTACGTAGTATGGACCCAGGCCGCCTGCCTCATGTCCATCTCCCCGATGCTTCTCATGTACGTTTTCCTGCAGAAGCATTTCACAGAAGGCATCGAACGTTCCGGACTGGTTGGGTAAATAAAATTTCATATGTTAATAAAAGGGGCCATCGGCCCCTTTAGTCATACTTTGACACATGTTTTGGGGGTGCAGGGGCGAAGCCCCTGCTAAAATCTCCCCCTTCCCCGGGGAAGGGGGCAGGGGGATGGGGAATTATTCATATTAACCGAACCAAAGATACATCGTTTGTGAAACTGAACAAAATTTCTTCTTACCGGTTTACAAATTAAAGTTATTGTGATAATATAATTT